>NZ_JBHSNC010000042.1:0-134290 GCF_042655785.1 Cohnella yongneupensis | reverse complement strand
TGAATACCGACGCCAGCTTGTAGCCTAGGCTTTTTTATCTGTCCACTAAATGGGGTCTTGACCAACTGGTTCCGCGAGGTATTTTATTCCATTAATTTATATCCTTGACCCTTGGCTCGTTGCAGCGCTTGCACGCGATTGTTGACTCTGAGTTTTCTGTATACGTTTTTAATATGCGTCTTCACGGTTTCGCTTGTGATGTTCAAATTCCGGGCGATTTCCTTGTTCGACAATCCGCTAGCGATCAACCGTAAAACCTTCGTTTCCTGCTCGGTTAATCGTTCGCCCTTACCCTCAACGGTCGGGTGAGCCGCCGTGCTTCGATGATTCTTTACGATCTTGTCCAACGTTCTAGACACGCGCTCGGCGGATACGGGCTTCATTAAATAGTCAAGCGCGCTCATATCGAAAGCTTGAACCGCATAATCGTCATGGGCGGTCACGAAGACGATCGCTATGGAAGCATCAAGCTCGTTTAACATGCCGGATAGCCGCATCCCATCGATCTCCGGCATTGAAATATCGACGAAAGCAAGATGGATCGGATTCAGCTTCACGTATTCGTACGCTTCCAACGGGTCAAGGAACGTCCGGCAAATGTCGATCTCGCCGTTCTCGGATACAATCCTCTTCAATCGGCTCACCGATAAGGGCTCATCGTCCACGATAATGGCTCGCAGCATGCTTTAACCTCCGACCAGCTTGATCGATTGTGCGGGAAGGTCGAAGATTACCTTTGTCCCGATTCCTTCTTCGCTATGGATGCGAAGGCTCTGTCCGTAGAGAAGCTGGATGCGCTTCACCGTTCCGCCCCGTAAATTAGACATCAGGCCGTGTTTAATCGCATTTTCCACCAACGGCTGTAAAACCAGCGGGGGAACCTGTATATCCAGGTCGGCATCCACGTCGTACTCTACGTCCAATCTAGAGCCGAAGCGCGCCCGTTCGATGTTGAGATAAGCTTGCAGGAGCTCCAATTCATTCTTGATCGTCGTGAGCGTGTCCAATTGCTTGAAGTCGAAGCTGCTTCTCAAATATTGCGAAAGATCAAGCGTCAATTGTTCCGCTTTCCGGGGCTCATCGATGCACAATGCGGCTATAGAGTTCAGGGAGTTGTACAGAAAATGAGGCTTGATCTGCGATCGCAGAAAAGCGATTTCCGCGTCTTTGGCTTCCGATTGGAGCTGCCGATGTTTCCTGACCATTTCGTCTATCGTTTCTTTCAACGAGATGAAGTACGCAATGGCCGTTACCGTAATAACGAGATAAATCAACTGCACCTGAAACGTATGAAAAGAAAACCCTCTAATACAAGTTCCAATCAGGACTCCGACAAGCCAATAGGAGACGGATAAGATCAGCGCGATTCGTATTTTCGCATTCATCCGCGCCTTAGTGAATCGCTTATGAGCGAGTACGATAACCGGCATAGTGACAGCGAGGGTCGCAATCGTCGTAAATATGCCCAAATCGAACCCGAGAAACAAGCGATATAGGACGATAATCGCGGATAAGCCCGCGCCTATTTCCCAGCCGCCATACAATGTGCCTAACAACAAGGGAATGATTCTAATATCCATGCGAATATTGGAAGTAATATAAGCGGGAAAGGTCATGCACAGGACGATGGACAAGCCCAATAAGACGATCATAATCGTCTTTACGTAGCGATCTCTTCCGACTTTCCCCGCAAAAAAGATCTGATAAGCGAATACTAACGTCGTTATGCAAGCCAGTTGCAGCAGAAAGTCTTTCAGCATATCCATAGTCGTTCTATCACCTTTAATTCATCTAGTCGCCCGAACGCACTCCTAATTATAGCCGAGCTGGGAGATTAATAATATCGGAGAAATTCCGTACAGCCGTGCTAAATTGGCGGAAGTCTCGATTTTGTAAATAAATAGCACCACTTTAGAAAGACGAGTTTTCTGCGATTAGATAAACTGCAATTGAAACGCTTACATCTAACCACAAAATGGGAGGCAACAAAGAGATGAAAAAATTAAGCACGGTTCTGGCTATCGTTCTGCTCGCATTCGCTCTAACCGGCTGTTGGGGCGGGGAAGTTAAGTCCAGCATGACGATTACGTCTGCTGCAGGCGCAGGAAGCAAGACTTTGACGATCGTAGTTTTGAAAGACACCGCCACCAAGCCGGATAACAACGGTACCGTAGACGATAACTCGACCTTTTTCCCGAACGGCATGGGCGCGGTTACGACTTTCCTGAAGAAGAGCGTTCCTTCCGGGTTTAAAGTCGCGTTCAAAGAAGAAAAGAACGATTACGTCTACACGATCACCTATGCTTTCAAAGACATTAAAGATTACAACGCTAAAACGAAACAACTGATCGGCAGCAAAGTTTGGAAGGACAACAAGCTGAAAGATGCGACCCTCACATCGGTTACAACAAAAGGCGGCAAAAAAGTAACGTTCAAAGAAGATGCGAGCATCGTGTCGACGAGCGTGCTCGAACTCATCAAGAAAGTTTACGCGAACCCTGACGTCTACGACCCGACGCATGGCGGGCACGATGCCGTTAAGATCGAATCCGTGTACACGCTTAAAGGCATCTCGATCAAAGTAGGCGACAGCGCTGTAAAGTCGTTCGATATGACGAATAAGGACAAGCCCGTTACGACGATTACGCAGGTCGGTTTTATGAAAAAGTAAGAAGCAGGGTTAAAAAAAGGTACAGCTCACTCGTTCGATCGAGTGACTGTACCTTTTGCTGCGATTGGGGCTACTAAATCTTATTGGGCCTTCTCCGCGTAGGCTTTGAAGCTGTTCAGGATCGCCTGCCAACCGGCCTGCTGCATCTCGACAGGGTTAGTCGTCTCCGCATCGAACGACTCGACGATCTTCGTGTCGCTGCCTTCGCGAATGAACGAGACTTTAACCCGTCTGCCGTCGCCCATCGTATAGGCGATCGTCTCGTGCAAGTTAACCTCGTCGTATTCGCCGCCGAAGTCGAACCCGAAGCTGCCGTCTTTGGCTTCCATTCTAGAGGAAAATTTGCCACCGACCCTGAGATCGTTCTCCGCGTGCGGCGTGTGCCAATCATCGGAAGCGCTATTCCACTGCTTGATATGCTTAGGCTCCGACCAAAACTCCCATACGCTTTCGACCGGTGCATGCACGAGCGCTTCCACCGTAACCGTTACTGAATTGCTTGTAGACATTAGTAAAACCTCCTCATAAGACTCTATTATTATCAAATTTTACCATGGGAATTCGTTGTAGTCGATAGGGATTAGAGTTCGCATTATGCAGCTACTCCGACGGCTGGCTAGCCAACAGGTGATATAGCCCTCTGGCCGCCAATAGCTCCTCATGCGTGCCGGACTCGGCGATAACGCCTTGATCCAGCACGAGAATGCGGTCCGCATGCCGGACGGTGCTAAGCCGATGCGCGATAATAAGGGTCGTTCGGTCCTTTAGGATCGTGCTCATGTTCCGCTGAATCGTCTTCTCCGATTCGTTGTCGAGCGCGCTCGTCGCTTGTATAGTCCCCGTTGCCGCCGCATCTCGTTCGCTTTCGCTTTCCATTCTTGCTCCTCTATCGCTAGACCGTGCTGCTCAGCGAATGCCAGGATAACCGCTCTGCTTATGCTATCCTCGACGGCCGAAAATCCGCCCTCCATGCACGCGAGCTTCAGTACGTCGCGCAGACGCCAATCCGTTCCGTTCACTCTGAGCGCTATATTATCCAGCTCGTTCGTCATGCTAGCCACCTCCTCGCTTTAAACAGAAAATCCTAACGAGCGAATTGCAAACCCGGGTTTTTCGGTACGATTACCGGCGGTTGCGTTATGTTGGGCGTAAAGCCGAACTGGCCAGCGGCGAAATTGCTTGCACCGCCTTGATTGTCTACGTGGATCAAGCCATCTAGCACTTGTACGTACAGTCCTGGCGGCAGCGCCGTCCCGTCTCCGCCGGTCGTTTCTTTCATTTCCTGCTCCGTCAACGGCTTTTCCAGCTCTTCCAGCTTAAAGTCTTTGGCCTCATTGTCGTTGGACATCGTTAATCCCTCCATCGAAGTTCTCCTCGAACAGGTAGGTCGGCTCGACTATTTTGCCTTGTTGTACGTACAACAAAAACACGATGTGATATAATTTTCGATAGTTTTGATCCGGGCAAAGCTCGGATACACAATTTTCAGAAACTCTCAGAAGCCGGTGATCGCATGTTTCAGCTCAAATGGTTATGGCACAATTTGATAGGGGATCGGGTACGGTATATCGTCGCGTTGATCCTCTCGGTAGTAGGCTCCGCGCTCACGATTATTAACCCGTACATCGGTCAGAGAATCGTCGATACGTTCATCGCTGGCGACGATGCCTCGCGCAATCTGACGACGGAGCGGTCGCTCTTGATCGGCCTGTGCTTGGGCATGATCGGCTTTTCATTGCTACGCACGGGCTTAGCCTATTTCACGACTCTCATGTACGAGCGAGCCTCGCAGAACCTGCTGTTCCGCGTCCGGATTTATTTGTATAACAAAATCCAAGGCCAGGACATGAGTTATTACGATCGCAACCGCACCGGAGACCTCATGACCAAGATGACAGGCGACCTAGATATGGTGCGGCACTCCTTGGCGTGGATCATTAAGACGATCATCGAATCGCTGACGGTTTTCTTGGCGGCGGTCGTCTATTTCTTCTACATCGACGTCGGGCTGACGTTGTGGCTGCTCATCCTGTCGCCTCCGATATTTATCGTGGCTTTTATTTTCGCGAGACGCGTTCGTCCCATGTATACCGACCTTCGGGAGCGTCTGTCGCAGCTTAACACCACCACGCAGGAAAATATCGCGGGTAACCGCGTCGTCAAGGCGTTCGCCCGAGAGGAGTACGAAGTCCAGAAGTTCACCGAGAAGAACGTCAACTACTCCAAAGCCAACAAGGCCGCGGCGATGGTATGGCTCGATTACTTCCCTTATCTAGAGACGTTAGCCCAAGCATTCAACGTGATCCTCATGATCGCGGGCGGACTGCTCGTGATGAACGGTAAACTCACCTTCGGGGAATTTTCCGCCTTCTCCGCTCTGATCTGGGGTCTAGCCAACCCGATGCGCAACATCGGGATCATTATCAACGACCTCCAACGCTTTGTTGCGAGCTTGAATAAAATCATCGAAGTGTACTACGCGCATCCGGACATCGTCAACGCGCACAAGGGCGGCGTTAAACGACGGTATAGCGGCCGAATCCAATTCGACCAAGTGAGCTTCAAGTTCGACAATACTACCGTGCTGGACAATATCAGCTTCACGGTCGCGCCCGGCGAGACGATCGCCATCATGGGTGCGACGGGGGCTGGCAAGACGACGCTCATCAACTTGATTCCGCGCTTCTATGACGTGGCGAAGGGCCGCGTCCTGGTGGACGGCACCGACGTACGCCAGCTGGAGCTCGACGAGCTACGCGCCAATATCGGCGTCGCGACGCAAGACGTTCTACTGTTCTCCGACACGATCGACGGCAACATCGCGTACGGCAATCCGGACATGCCGGAAGAGGACGTCATGAAGTTCGCCAAGCTCGCCGCCGCCCACGACTTCATCCGCAAAATGCCGGACGGCTACGATACGATCGTCGGCGAACGCGGCGTCGGCCTTTCCGGCGGGCAGAAGCAACGTATCGCGCTAGCCCGGGCGATGGCCGTGCAGCCTCCGATCCTGATTCTCGACGACACGACGTCGGCCGTCGATCTCGAGACGGAGGAGCATATCCAGAAGAGCTTGCGCGAGCTGGAGTTTGCCTGCACGAAGATCATCATCGCCCAACGCGTGTCCACGACGGCGGAAGCTGACCGTATCCTCATTCTCGACAACGGCCGCGTCATCGAAGAAGGCACCCACGCCGAGCTCATCGCGAAGCGAGGCTATTATTACGACGTATTCAAGCTGCAAACCGAGGGCATTGGAAGGCAGGCGAACGCTCATGGCTAGAAATAAATTCGACATCGACGAGAATTTGGAGTCTCCTTTCGACATCCGACACTTCCGGCGCGCGCTCGTCTATATTAAACGGCAGAAGAAGCCGATGATCATCGCGCTCGTGCTTAGCGCGTTCTCGGCGGGCATCGGGCTTTCCGCACCGCTCATTCTGCAGCATGTCGTCGACGTTACGATTCCGGCCAAAGAGACCGCGGCGTTAATCGGATGGTCGGGTCTTATGCTCGCCACAATCGTCGTCAGCGTCATCTTGGCCACGATTCGCTCGCGCATTATGACCCGCGTCGGGCAGGATATTATTTTCGAAATTCGGACGGATTTGTTCAAGCACTTGCAGGAGCTGCCATTCCAATATTACGACGACCGGCCTCAGGGCAAAATTCTCATCCGGGTCGTCAACTACGTGAACTCCGTGTCGGACGTGCTGTCCAACGGCATCATTAACTTCATTCTCGAGATTCTTAACTTGCTGTTCATCGCGATCTTCATGTTCGCCGTCAACGTGCAGCTATCGCTCGTCATTCTCGCGGGTCTGCCCGTCTTCATCGCTATCATGATGCTCATCAAGACCAGGCAACGCCGGGCGTGGCAAGCCGTATCCAACAAGAGCTCCAACCTGAACGCTTACACGCAGGAGAGCATCAGCGGCATTCGCGTCACGCAAATTTTTACCCGCGAGAAAGTTAACGAGAGCACCTTTACCCGCCTGTCCACCAACTATCGCAAAGAGTGGATGCGGACGATGTATTTGAACTTCCTCGTCCCGTTCTCGGTAGACAATCTGGCGACGATCGTCGGCACTTGCATCTTTCTTGTCGGATTGCTGACGCTAGAGCCGGGAGCCGCCACCTTCGGCGTCATCCTCGCGATGAGCGGCTATGCGGCGCGGTTCTGGCAGCCGATTCTTAACCTCTCGAACATTTATAATAGCTTCATCAACGGAGTTGCCTACTTGGAGCGTATTTTCGAGACGCTCGACGAGCCAGTGACCGTCAGCGACGTGCCGAAGGCTCGCGAGCTTCCGCCGATACAAGGCAACGTGACGTTCGACGACGTAACCTTCGCTTACGACCCGGGTCATAACATACTGGAGCACTTGAACTTCAACGTTAAGGCGGGCGAGAGCATCGCGCTCGTCGGCCCGACGGGCGCCGGAAAGACGACGATCGTCAACTTGATTTCGCGCTTCTACAACATTACCGGCGGCAAGCTGCTTATCGATGGTCACGATATTGCAGAAGTAAAGCTGAAGTCGCTGCGCAGCCAGATGGGCATCATGCTGCAGGACAGCTTTATCTTCTCCGGCACGATTCTGGACAATATCCGCTACGGCAGGCTAGATGCCACGGAAGAAGAGATTATCGCCGCGGCCAAAACCGTCTGTGCCGATGACTTCATCCGCGAGTTCGAGAACGGTTATAAGACAGAGGTCAATGAGCGCGGTTCGAAGCTGTCTCAGGGGCAAAAGCAGCTCATATCGTTCGCTCGTACGCTACTGGCTAATCCGCGAATTTTGATTTTAGACGAGGCCACCTCGTCTATCGATGCGCAAACCGAGCGCCTGCTGCAAAAAGGTCTCAACGAATTGCTCAAAGGACGAACCTCGTTCATCATCGCGCACCGGTTATCGACGATCAAAAACTGCGACCGGATCATGTACGTCTCCGATCGGGGCATCGCCGAAAGCGGCTCGCACGACGAGCTAATGGCGAAGCGCGGCCGGTATTACAAGCTATACACGGCTCAGAAGATGGAAGCTTAAGCTTCCAATACAATTAATAAGCCCTCGATCTCAGCTGAGATCGGAGGCTTATTTGCATGATTAACAATTAATGAGTCGTTTACCCTGAATAGATCGTCTAATCAACCTTCAATTCATTCTCATACATTGATAATATCCCACTAGATTAGAGGTGATTGAAATGTCTAATAGATTCGTAAGATTATCGCTGTTCTCGGGGTTTAACTTTACGGGCCGAAGGCTTGTCTTTAGGCGCGGAGGCATTGCCGTACGCGATCTCCGGGTTTTTCAGTTCAACGATATTCTCTCCAGCTTCCGGCTAGTGAATGTCATTATTCCGGGTCAAGTCACGCTCGTATTGTTCAGGGACATCAACTTCCAAGGCTCCTTCCGCGTTTTCCGGGGAAGCCAGAACGTCAGGGACTTGAGAAACTTTAATTTCAACAATGTCACTTCATCGTTTATTTTGGCAGGCCGCAACCTTACGACTAGCCAAATCAACGCTATCCAAAGCACGGGCATTATGCCGACAGACATTGGCATCATTACCGGTTAAAAAAGGTTAGCTCGGCGCATCTAGCGTCTCTTTGGCGTGCAACGAAATAGCGGAAGAATTCCGGCTTGCCGGAATCTTCCGCTATTATCGGTCAAATAGATCAAGTAATAGAACGAAATAATAAGCTGGGCTCCCCCGCCGAGCACGATCCCCTTCATTTGTTATGACCATGCTCGGATTGTACTTACATCACACGACTAAATTCGGGGATTTGACAAGCCGTTTGCTACGCTTTTAACATCTTACATGTTTGCGCTTGAAACCGATCTGCCCTTTATCTATTGCCTTCTGGATATTCGCGAAAGCGTGAATGAGCTTGCTTGGCTTCTTGTCCTTGCCTACTTCGACGGGGCCTACTGCCTTAGCTGTCTCGACCGCCTGATCATGAAGCGGAATATAAGATGTCGCGACGGTATACATAAAATTGTTCATCGCGTATTTCGTGCGTTCGGGAGCGTCGTGAATCGTATTTTTCACCCATTCGAGCAGATCAGCCAGTTTGCTTGCGTCAAATTCGACGTCCTTGCGGCTGCCCAGCAACCAACAGTAACAACTCCAGCCTGCCGACATCCGCAGCTCTTCCCCGCTGGCGATCCATTTATCGGCCACTTGCTGCGCGATAGCCGTCTCCGCCAACGTGACCGAGACCACGAAATCGGACAGCATATAGAAGTATGCCCCGTCGATCCAACGCTCGAAATCCGCCTCGGTCATCGCTTTCGGATCTGCGATTATGCCGGCAAAGTACATGGCGTCGTAGTTCCCCGTGGCGTAAAGCTGCTCGGCTAAAGGCTGGTTTATTTTCGTTTTCTTGAAGATGGGCTTCATCTCGCCCGTTGCCACGCCAAACAGCGGTTCGTGCGCGCCATTGGATAGGTACATCTTCTTCATCCGTTCCTTGCCGAGCGCTTCAAGCTCCTGCATGACCGATTCCAGATCCATTGTTCAACACTTCCTTGTTCTAAGAACTGAATTCTACTTGTCTAAAATATATCATAATTGACGAGTCGAGAAGCGATTCGGGATTGTGTTACACTTTTATTAAAACAGGAGGGATTAGGTATGCCATCGACCATTGATTTAACCAAATATGCCGATCTTATCGTTAGAACGGCGATCCATATTCAGCCCGGGCAGGAGCTCTGGATCAACGCGCCTATTCACATTCCCGAGCTCGTTCGTATGATCGTTAAGCGTGCCTATGAAGAGGGAGCGAAGAAGGTCCACGTCGAGTGGCGGGATGAATCCCTTACGAAGCTGACCTACGGACTTGCGCCGGACGAAGCGTTCGAACAGTATCCGACGTGGCGTGCGCAGGCTATGACGGAGTTAGCGGAGCAAGGCGGAGCCTATCTGCTCATCAACTCCGACGATCCCGAGCTATTGAAGGATATCGATCCTAAGCGGGTTGCGAATTACTCGCGGGTCTCATCGGCTGCTCTTGCTACGTTCAGAAAATATATGTCTTCGAAGAGAATGACCTGGTCCATCGCGGCTGCTCCTTCGGACGGCTGGGCTAAGCTGGTATTCCCTGAATTGGATACGCATGCAGCCGTCGAAGCGTTATGGGAAGCGATCTTCCGTGCCGTTCGCGTCAAACAGGACGATCCCGTGAAAGCTTGGGAGGAGCATAACAACGTCTTGCTCGCCAAGCGCGCTTATTTGAACGGCAAACAATACAAGCAGCTCCACTACCGCGCTCCGGGAACGGACCTCTTCATCGGGCTGCCGGACAATCACTTGTGGAACGGCGGCATCTCGAACAACGAACAAGGGAATACGTTCAACCCGAACATTCCTACCGAAGAGGTATATACGGCACCTCATAAAGACGGCACGCACGGAGTCGTACGAAGCACCAAGCCGCTGAGCTATCAAGGCAATGTAATCGAGAACTTCAGCCTTACGTTCGAGAACGGTCGCGTCGTGGACTTCGAAGCCGAGAAGGGATACGATTCCTTGAAGACGATGCTCGATTTGGACAAAAGTTCGCGTTACCTCGGAGAAGCGGCTCTCGTACCGCACCAGTCTCCGATCTCGAATTCGAACATCATTTTCTTCAATACGCTGTTCGACGAGAATGCCTCCAACCATCTGGCCTTGGGCAACGCGTACCCGACCTGCATCGAAGGCGGAACCGCCATGTCCCGCGAGGAGCTGGAACAAGCCGGTCTTAACCAGAGCATCCTGCACGTCGACTTCATGATCGGATCCGCCGAAATGGATATCGACGGCATCACGAAGGACGGTCTAATCGAGCCGGTGTTCCGCAAGGGCAATTGGGCGTTCTAGCCCGACTGGCGTTGGCGTGAAAAAGCGCCCCCTTTGCGGCTTGACGTTACGCAAGGCGTCGAAACGTATCGGGCCAACTAAGCGATAACTTCAGCTAGAACAGTCTTATGCTAGAACAAAGGGCGATCCCGAAATCATCGAAAGATGACTATGGGATCGCCCTTTTATAAGTTATAGAGATTTACTCTTGAAAAGCTTAGTCATCGCGCCCCAATGTCGCCGCAATCTGCTCGTGACCGAGCGGCATGCTAATGTAGTACCCTTGAAGCCCCCAACAATTCAAGCCGGCCAGCATCCGGAATTGAGCCTCTTCCTCCACGCCCTCCACGATAACCTCGAGCTTCAAAGCATTGGCCATCATTAATATCGACGTAATCAACGGCTCGTTCAAATCGCGGATGAACGATTTGTCTATCTTCAGCTTATCAAGCGGAAGAGACGTCAGCATGTTCAACGAGGAATACCCGGTTCCGAAATCGTCGAGCGCGATCGTGAACCCTGCGGCTCTCAAGCTGCGAAGCGTCTGCTGTACGGCCATCAGGTTATGGATGACTGTGCTTTCCGTGATCTCGAGCTCGAACACCCGAGGAGATACCCCTTCGCTATCTAATATTCGCAAAATGCTGTCGACGAAGCCCGGCTCGTTCAACTGGACCCTTGAAATATTGACCGACAGCTTGAATGGCTCACTGAACGAGCTTTCGAATTGTTTCCAAAACTTGCAGACTTCGCGTATGACCCAATATCCGATGGGGATGATCAACCCGGTTTCTTCCGCGATCGGGATGAAATCCACCGGAGGAATGAATCCTGTGCCGCAGCGATTCCACCGCAGCAATGCCTCCGAACCGATAATTCTCTTAAACTGATAATTGTAAATCGGCTGATAGACGAGGCTCAGTTCCCCGCGCTCAAGCGCGTTCGATAGCTCCAACTCATGGATGAAATTCTCGACATGCTCGTATTTCATTTCCATCTCGTATACGTGGTGAGTCTTCCTGCCGTCGCTTTTAGCCCGATAGAGCGCGATATCCGCTTGCTTGAGCAACGTATAGACGTCTTCGTCCTCCTTGCGAAGCGCTACGCCGATACTTGCGCTCAGCTTCAATTGGCGGTCGTGGACCTGGAACGCATCGTTGAAAATCCTTTTGATCTTCTCGACGACGTCTTCATGAGAAGCTGTTCCTTTCGCCTTTGCGACGACGAACTCGTCTCCTCCGAGCCTAACGAGCAGATGATCGCGACCAAGCGCCCGCTCCATGCGCAAGGCAACCTCCACTAGCACCGCGTCTCCGGCGCCGTGGCCGAACGTATCGTTGATTTTCTTGAAGTAGTCTAGATCGAACAAATAGATAGACTCTAAGTCTCTGAAGCTCTCGAACAAATACCTTCTATTGTACAGCTGCGTCAAATCGTCGTGATAGGCGAGATTGAGCAGTTTGTCCTCGTAACCGCGGCGCTCGCTTGTGTCCCGGGTTATGCTGACGACATATTCGACTTCTCCCGTTTCGCCGTAGATCGGATTCAGTATGCTCTCGCCGCTGACGACCCCGTTCGGGAGCACGTTTCCGTCTTCGAACCGAATCGCTCGTCGTTCTTGTACGACTCGAGAATATTTGGGCTGCAAATAAACGGCCATCTCGGGCGTATTCGCTTCGAAAAAGGATTTGCCGACGGCATCCATCGTAATGCCGCTTAATCGGGTAGCCGCCCGGTTGACGAAAACGTAGCGGAACTGCCCCGCATCGACTTTCATTATGTAGATCGAGTCTTCCATCTCGTCGGTCAACCCTGGCAGCAAGTCCGTTAAAAGAGCAGCATCCATTATCCGTCAGCCTCACTTCTTGTTCGCTAGATGTTGTGATCTTGGTCTGCACACTTAGTATAGTGAATCTCCTTCTATTATTCCATCAGCAATCCTTACGATATATCTTTAACGCACAATCCATGTGTGTCGAATAAGCTGTGTCCACGTAGTCTGAACAGCCCGATTTTATAGGGATATTGGCTATTTTTACATCTAATCTTAGGACATACCTATGACATTATTCTATAATAATCAACATCTATTCGTCAGAAAATTCATTCTAATGATCGATGCCGGATCGCGGAGAGGGGGTGAATGATGAAAATCGGAAGTAAATTGTTATGCATTAGCGCTCTCTCCTGTATCGCTATGCTCCGGAACGGCGACATTGCGGAAGCCGGATTGCCGAAAATACCAACCGAGCGCGTGCTAGCCGACGGCAACGAGCTGCAGAACCGTTCCGGCCTGCTCCATCCGATCACCGGAATCGCCACCTTGACAACGGAGATCGCGGGAAATCTTGGCGAGATAACGGATACGGCATTGAACATGCTCGAACAGACCGTGGATACGACGACCGAAACGCCCGAGATCATCGCCGGCGGCGTTGCGGAGCTACTTTCCGCGGACGAGCTATTATTGTCGCCGGACGGTCTCGCTACCGGACTCGAGACCGTTGCGAGCACTTTGGACGATGTACGTTCTCCAGTGACGAATACGGTAGGTACGGTCGTTAACGGAACGACGGATATCGTATCGCAAGTAGGCGATGTATTGGAGGAGACGGTATCTACCGTCGTTCAAGTTCATATTTCACCTAAGCCATCGGCAGTTGCACCGGAAGATGAAGAATGCGCGGAGAATCCATGTCTGCAACTCGAGTCTCCGCGTCCGCAAGAAGCGCCGATGACTCCGGATCAGCCTCTTCCGGCGGACGAATATGCCACTGAAACCGCGACTGAACCGGCACCTGAAGTTGATGCCGACATCAAGAATACCGGTCATGCGGCAGCCGATGGCCCGGAGTCTCGCGCAGTTACGACCAAAGACGATCCGTCTCCCTTGTCCGACAACCTGATCCTGGGCGTCGTGCTCATTAACGCGACGAACTTGCAGATGCTATCTACGTCGGGACATGGCAGCCTTTCGTATGCAAAGCATACCGATGCGATTATGACCGAGATTGCCGCCATGCAGATGACCGGAAGGAAAGTGTATGCCAAGAACACCAAGCAGTTAATCACGAAGCGAGGGAACGAACCTCCGACTCCACCGCCCAGACACTCCTTTTTCTCATAGATGAATGAGCACATGAGAAAAGGGAGTGCAACCTTTGTTAAGAAAACTCGAAAGACTGCGCAGTTCGATGCAACAAATGGCTGAGCAATATGGAATCAATGATCTTCGCGTCATTCGACAATCGCAGATGCTGGACAAGCTGATCGTTAAGTACATGCGAAGCTTGCCCAACAACAAATCGAAATTGCAGGCGGATACGTCACTAGGGGAAACCCTTCGGCTTTGCGAGTCCATCCTTCGGCTGTACGAGGAGATCGAGGGTTCAGAGCGGGCATTTGACGAGAACGATCCGCTCATACTGGAAAAATCTCGCGAGTTGGATAGGATGATAGTGGAGTTTATCCGCAAATAAATTCCTACTCGGTACGAGCAATGGCGGCGCAGGGATCAACTCCCTAACGCCGCCATTATTTATTTGCCGGAATCGACGATCAGCTTGGCATGGATGACGAGGCGAGCCGATTTGAAGTCGTATTCGCACGTAGATAACGTCAAGATTCGGTCGGAAGCATCCAAGCTTACTTCCGATGGATAGATAGATCTGCTCTGAATTTCTTTTAGAAACCGAACATACGCCTCATCGTCCTCGAACTCGGTGCGAATGTAATCGAACGACGTATCCGTCACATAGACGGAGAAAATTTCCCAGCGCATCTCATAATTCAACGTATCGAACGAGATGATCCGATTCGCGTCATAGTACGCTTCCTTGCGGTACTTAATCAGCGAGCCGAACATCGTGCCGTTCTTCATATGGTGCCCATACAAGATCGTGTTACGATCGGGCTCCTCGCGGTCGTTGCGGTAGTCCATGAAGAGGGTGCCCGCGATGCTCTCGCGCTTATCGAACGAGTGACTGAGATAATAGGCGTTGTCCTCCGTCTGAACGACTGGATAGTCTACCTTTGTATCCGGGATATGCAACCATCCCGCGACGTCAGGATTCAGCTCGGCCAACTCCGCGAACTTTGCCGTTTGCTTCGGCGAGATCGGATGCAGCGCAGCTTCCGGCTCCGGCTCCGGCATCGGTGTCGGCATCGGCGAAGGCAGCACGCTCGGCAGAGTAGGAAACGGGATCGGCGTCGGCGATGGCCTTACTGCCGCGAACAGCGGCACCGGAGACGGCGAAGGCGCAGGCGTCGCCGCCTGCGCATCCTTGTGATAGAGCTCCCCGATGCGATCATAGGTATGCTCGCTCTCCGCCGAAGCGATATAGTAGGCGGCGATCTGGACGACGCAATAGATGAGCACCGTCAACGAAGCGACGATCAACAGCGTCCTGACTCGAACGATCCGGAACAACGCCCGCACAAGCTTCTGTCCTCTCGTTCCCATGATGAGCCCCCTCTCCGTTATTCGGCGGCTTCCTCCATATAGACCATATCCCAATACAGCAGCTCGGGCACCGTGAATGCAACGTATGCGCCTTGTTCGTCCGAACCGCGTTCAAACGCCAGCTGTCCGCTCGTTCCGTGCTTAAGATCCGGACTCGCCCAGTACACGTTGCCGACGTTCATATCCGTATAATATTTGACCTTCGAGCCGAGGAGCGGATCAGGTTTAACGTATTCACCAAGATCATCGCGCCATAAAATCTTCGTATTGCCGGTTAGATTGACGAGATGAACGATCTCGTAGCCTTGCTTCTTGCGAGAGAACGTCCACACGGAGCCCGGCAACGGCTTGGCAAATGCTCTCGTTCCATCGATGATTACCCCGTTATCCGTTCCCGTCACGCCGTCTCGAAGCAGATTCTCATAAGCCACGAGGAAGTGGTAGTAATCCATTAGCGATTGTTCCAGCTCTTCCGTCATCTTCAGATTATCGTTAGGGAAGTATTCCTTGCCCAGCATGCCCGTATCCCCAAGCTCGATATGCGATCCGCCGGAGGCGAAAATAACCGCGTTGGCCAGTAGAACGGACGGCGCGTTAAATTCACCCGGACGATCCGCCTTACCGTAATTCATATAAGCGGCTAATACCGTATTTTTGCTTCCCTTCGATAAGTTTCTTCCGCTATCGATCGCCGATTTTAATTGCTCGTAGGTCGAGCCGCCGTTCGGCCACACCTCCGCGTAGAGGAAATCGACGGGCGCCTGGACGATCTCGCCCTGACCGAATTGACTGACCGCGTTCATGACCAGTCGCGTATCCAGCCGTTCCTTCGCCGCGTTCAGGAACGGGAGGAACGTCTTGGACAGCTTGACGACGTTGCCGTTCGCATCATATAGCGTGCCGCGGTCTCCCAGTTGGTCGACATGGAAGCCGTCGAACTTCAGCGCGGCGAACACTTTCTTCTCTTCTTCGAACAAGTATTGTTGCCACCTGACATCTACCGGATTGTATAATAGTATGCGATTCGTCGCCCAGCTCGAAGGCAAGGGATGTCCGTCCTGTTCCTTGCCTTCGGCATCCTTATATAGCCCCCACAACGGGCTTACCCCGTCCTGCTCGGCATCCCGGTACGATCCGAACAGCAGATTGTAGTTCATCGCCATCATATTGCGCTCATGCGCGAGGTCGATGTAACCCTTCACCGTGTCGAAATACACGTCGCGCTTGGCGATATCGTCCCATACGCTTCCCGGCGCGGCATCGTCAGGCAGCGGTTGATGATGCTTGTATTGCCAATCATAAAATTGCAGCCCGTTAATATGATAGCCGTTCAATCGTTCAATGTTCTCGTTCATGGCCTCACGGTCGAGATCGCCGAAGTTAACCAGGTAACCATATCGGGGGAATCGACCCCAATCGGAGGAGACGTCGACTGCTGTATTCCGATGATCTTTGACTTCATCGTCCACAATGAATCTGGCTTCTATCAGATATCCCCTGTAATCTAGAGAGGGCGGAAGCCACTCTATCGTAACCTGTTCGGTAGCTCCCACCGCTAAGGTTAACGGCGCCGAACGCAGCTCGGCAACGGGCTCGGATAGATGATACGCGCTGAATACGAGCTGGCCTGACGCGGCCCGATCTTGACGATTCGTCAATCGGGCCGTCAGTCGCACCGACTGCCCCGGTTCGTAGCGGGAGAGATCCGTATGCACGTCGTCCAGCCACTGTCCGTTATCCGTTCCGCTTACGCCACTTATCGTTACCTTTTCTTCGACACCCACTTCTATCCCCTCGCCTTCTTGTTCATGGCGAACAACCAACACGGCTATGCCTAACGCGATGACGACCAGGATGCTCAAGCCCAATAATCGATATCGTCGATTCACTTCTTCCCTCCTTGCGTCATCCCGGTCATTGTATGCTCAGCAGGTTATCGATCTCCGCGACGGCATCATGTACCGCGTCTTCCAATGGCTTCTCTTCCGTCAAGATGTACTCGATCATTAGAGCGTACACGTTGTCGATATCCGTCCATGTGGATACGGGAGGACGAGGCAGCGCGCGTCCCAGCTGCCGCAAGTAAGTGTCGTACACCTCGTTATGATCGGTGTCGCGCATATTCTTAATCGTTGGAATTAATCCGGTTTCCGCCATGATCCGCTGCGGTTCCTCGGTGACCATCCATTGCATGAACGTCCAAGATTGCTCCTTATGCTCGGAGCCATTGAATAGTACGAGATTCTCGCCCCCGATGATGGAGGTGCCCGTGTTGACGTCGTCGGGGAACACCCCGATCTCGACGTCCTGCAGTAAGTCCTTGTTCGCTCCGGTCGCATTGACGGTATAGAACCAGTGAGCTTCCTCGATCATCACCAGTTGCCCTTGCAGAATACCGTCCCAACTGCCCGGCTCCTTGCCGATAATGGAAGGGCTGATGACTCGCTCCTTATACAGCCTATGAATCTTTTCGAGTGCCGCAATGCTGTCGGGATGATCCAAATATCCGCTCGCCCTCGTATAATTCGGGTCCGTGAGCTTGCCGCCGAAAGTCCAGAAGTAAGGCAGCGTTCCCCAACCGCTAGAGCAACAGATTCCGATGCCGAATAGCTCGGGATCCTGTTCCCGTAAACGCCCGACCGCTTGGATAAGCTCGTCGAACGTTGCCGGCGGCGCATCCAGACCAGCTCTTGCCAATAGCTTCTTATTATAGATCGCGACCTTCGTATTGGCATTCACGGGCAATCCGTAATACTTGCCGCGATACAGGTTCGTCGTAAGCAAATCCCCAATGAATTGCTTGCGAATATCCTCGAATCCGCTCATGTCCAATAAGTTGACGAGCGTTCCTTTCTTCGCGAATTCGGGAACCCATATAATGTCCATTCGCATGACGTCCGGGCTTTTGTTATCTATGGCGGCTGCGAACGTATCGTCCTTCAACTGCTGCGTGTAGTCCTTCCGCACGGCATGGATCTTAATATCGGGATGCTGCGACTCGAACAAGGGAATCACTTTGTTCTCGAACACTTCCGTCTCGGCATCGCTGTAAGTATGCCAGAACTCGAGCTCGACGCGATGATCGCGCTTCGACTCCGATAACGAAATTTCTTCTCCATCGGGCAATAACGTTGTTCGCGTACACCCCGTAAACAACAGGAACAGTACGACGGCCATAGGCGATACGATCATTTTCCTCATGACTGACTCCCCCTCTTATCGGCCAATCTCAGACAAACTATCGTACCGACTCCCGGCGTGCTCGTAATACGAATGCCGCTGTGAGTACCGTAATAGAGCTGAATCATCTCATGCACGTGATTCAAGCCGATGCCGAACATGCCCGATTTCGGTTCTGAGGAGGAAAATTGCAGTAACCGATCCAATTGATCCTGATTCATGCCGAGTCCATCATCTTCGATCGTGATCTCGATGACGCCGTAGGCTTCCTCTAGCCGTCTAATGCGAATATGTACTTCTCCGTCCGATTCCTTGGGGGCGATGCCATGGAACACCGCGTTTTCCACGATCGGCTGAAGCAGCATTCTCGGAATAAGCACTTCCAGCAATTCATCCTCGCAGCGAACCTGTAACCCGATGGATGATCCATACCGGAACCGCTGAATGGTCATATAGGTTTGCAGCAAAGCCAACTCGTCCTTGATGGTGCTGAATACGCCCTTCTTCCCCATGCTGGCTTCCATGAGCTTAACGAGCGAGGCGATCCCTTCGTATGCCTCCTCGGCCTTGTTGAACTTCACCATCCAACGAATGCTGGATAACGTATTGTACAGAAAGTGCGGATTAATCTGATAACGCAGCGCTCTAATCTCCGCTTCCCTCTTCTTCGATTGTTCCGTATGGACTTCCTCGATCAATGTCTCGATTTGACCTGCCATTCTATTGAACCGATGGCTCAATTGTCCGATCTCGTCCACGGATTTCACTTGCGTACGGGCTTGGAAGTTACTCTTCTCGATAAGACTCATTTGCCTCATCAGATGCTTCAGAGGCGAAGTGATCCGATTGGAGAACAGTAGCCCGATGAGCGAGGCGATCAGGAGGAAGAATACGGCGTACAGCCATATGGTAGATTGAATTTTCTGGATATCTCCGACGATCTCATGGACGGGAACCGTCCCTATGATCGTCCAGTCGTTCTTGAGCTTCGTCGTTACGACATACGTGCTCGTGCCCTCGATATCCATCTCGAACTCGGACAGGTCGGAAGCTTGATCGGACATCACTCGCTTCCCCAGCGGGGTATCCACGATGGATTGACCCCTCATGGCCGGATTAGCATCGATCATCACGATCCCGTCGGGATCGATGACGAAGAACCGGCCCGTCTTGCCCAGTTGAATTCTTTGTATCGCTTCCAATATCAAGCTGCCGTTCAAATTAATCATGATCACGCCGAGCGTCTCGCCCGACTCAAGATCCCGGAACGGCTTAACTAAGCTCATGACAAGCTCCGAGTTCTCCCCTCCGCCTCGGAACGGGTCGTCGTGCAACGGCTGCCATAGATCATCCTTCTTATTGTTGATCACATCCAAATACCACTGATGCTCTCTTAAGGTATAGCGCTTGACCTTCGAGAAGTTCAACGGTCCGCTGCCCCAGCTGCTGCCTTGTTCTTTCAAAAGATAGATGCTTTTTACGAACGAGCTAGTGTACATGACATTATTAATGATTCCATTGACGGTTTCGTGCATTTCATACTTCTGCTCGATAGACAGATTGCCAAGTCGTTCCTCCCGAATGACTTCCTGTATGCGGGAATCGCGGAAGATCTGCTGCCCGATATCGCTACCGACGGTTAGGATTAACGACAAATAGTCGGCCGATTGCTGCGCCGATTGTTTGGTGGAAGCCCTTACATTTTTCGCGATGACAGCGGATGAAGAACTGTAATAGAACGAGCTCGTTAACGAAATCGAGAAGACTAGCAGCAACAGGATCGTCATGATCAGCTTGGTGGACAAATGTCGCAAAAATAACCGACTGAACACATTTCTCATGCCCCATACACCGCTCAATCGAAATTTATTAGGCTGGTACAATTAATATATCATTAACATCGCACCCTTTTATAGGAGAAAGGCGACCTTGCGGTCGCCCTTCGCTAGGTTTACGAATCATTGTCGTTACTTAATGGCTTTCGTTCTTTTCCATGTTACGGCCAACGTGAGTCCTGCGATAACCGCCAGTACGCCATATAGAGCAATACCGGAATCACCTGTCTTCGGATTCGGCTCGGCCGTAGGCTCTACCGCCGGCTCCGCAGCATCGTTGCTGATGATCTTGATCCAGTCGATCTGCGTATATTGGTCCGTATTCGCGAATTTCAAGGTGTTCGCTCCGTTTGTCAGAGCCACTTCGAATTTTGCGATGTAGTCGCCGAAAGCGCCCCATCCGCCGGCGCTTGCCGGCGTCACGATCTCCTGACCCGTCTCCGAGCCGTTGACGAATAGACCCAGCTTCGCATCGCCGCCGCCGTTCGCGTATGACAGCTCGACTTGGTATGTACCGTCGGCAGGTACATTAACCGTGAATTCAACGTTCCTCGCGTTACCCTCGGAAGGGTCGATTCCACCGACGTACTTTTTCCCCGATGCCGAATCGCTGTCCCCGATCCATACTTCGCTATTGCCTAGCTTGGCATCCTCTGCTTCATAGATGTCATCGGCGAATGCGATAGAAGCAGTGGACAATGCGAACACCATAAGCAGCAGAGCGAGAAATGCTGTTTTTTTCATTGCTTGATCCCTCCAGGCGGATTATGACTACATCCACATTCTACAGGATCGAATCCACCGTATTTAACCGTTTACATTCCTGTTCTGGTATCTAATATTCGGCAGTTATCGAGGGCTTCGTCGGCTCTATTCGTTCTAGTATCGTAAATTACGATCCGGAGGCGAAAATAACATACCGGAACGATCGTTGCGCGCGGAAGAGCGAATCTAATAACTTTTGGCCTCGTTCAGCTTCGCCATCAACACCATATAGACGAGGCTAATAAGGTACGCATATACGGGAATACCGAGGAAAACGGCATACGGCGTCCAGAACCGATGAACCAACCAGCCGACTCCGCCCGCCAGCACGAACATCATGAAGATCGCTAAATATACCGACGGCGCGGATTGCTTCAAGTAGGCCCTGCTTAACGAGAAGGCTTCGCCGAACTTGACTTGGTCAATGACGATAACGAGCTCCGCATAGATGAAGACGACTCGCAATAGAAAGAAGACGAGAAGCGCTAAGAAGTAAGAGAGCACCCCGAACAACGACATGAGGAGCACCGAGACGGCCGTAATCGCTAGATTCACGAGCAGCGTCCATAGGATGAACTTCATCGCATACTTGCGACCGTAGGCTAGGAAATCATTGAATCGTATGGCCTGGTTCCGCGATGCTTTATACATGAGCCCGATATATCCGCCCTTGGAGAAAGCATCGATGACGGAATAGGCGAGGAATATCCCGCCTACGGCTCCGGATATCCCGAGCGGCGAATGCAAGAACGGCATCGAATTCGCCATTAACGAAGTATTCAATACATGGCTGACGGAGGGCAAGCCGACGTCCAATAGAATCTGAAACGAGGCTTGCGGATGGCCATCGAATCCGATCATCGTCAATCCGATCATAAGCGCACCCGCATCGACGACGATGGGGATGATCAACATCCAATAATGGCGATGCAGATGCCTCCACGCGCTTCTCATTCCACGATCCCCGTTCTTTCCACGCTCTCGATGAACCATCGCTGCGCGAACGTATAGAGCACTAACGGCGGCATAATCACGAGGAAGCTTGCGCCCATCTTGATCGGCTCGAAGTAGATCGCGGGCGCCGTCCCCTTCTGCATCAAGCTTTGAATGGCCATGTCGAGTCTGGACATCTGGGCGGATAATGGAACAACCTCCGCGCCGGTTAAGAACATCGTCGGGTAATAGATGTCGTTCCAGGTCCAGACGAACGTGAACAAGAAGACGACGAGGATGGCCGGCTTCGCTAACGGATACACGACCTTCAGGAAAATGCGAACGGCATTCGCTCCATCCATTCTGGCCGCCTCCTCCAGCTCCTTCGGCTGGGTCATGAAGAACTGGCGGAAGATGATAACGAACAACGCGCCTCGAACGCCGTGTCCGAATAGGGAAGGGATAATCAACGTAACGATGGAATTCGAGAACCCTAACTCGTTGAAGGCTAATATCGTCGGGAGAATAATGACCTGCGCCGGCATGATGAAGGACAAGATCAAACACGCGAACCATAATTTTTTCATCGGAAATTGCAATCTTGCGAACGCATAGCCAGCCACTGCGCAGGAGAAGCAATGAAAGACGGCAGATAGACCCGAGACGCCCAGGCTGATCATGAACGATCGGCTATAATGCAAAGCGTCCCATGCGTACTCCAGATGGCCGAGGAACAACTCCGTGGGAATCCAGGTCACCGTCGGATCGAGCAGATCATTGTAGCCCTTGAAGAGGGTAGATAACATGTAAAATATCGGATTGAGATAAATATAGGCAGTACAGATGAATATCAGATAGAGAAAACATTTGAACACGATGCCCTGATCATACTCTCTGCCGACGATAAAATAGCGAAACCTTCTCCATCCCCGCACCGGACATCCCTCTTTTCCACGTTAAGCTCGATAGGTGTTCCTCGTTATCCGTCGGAAAACGAACAATAACAGAAGCAGGAAGACGATAATGATGCTGAAATAGATCCAAGCCAGCGCGCTATTATATCCGTAATTTCCTACGCCGATGAGCTTGATGATCGGATTGAACGGAAAAGTGAACATATCGACGACGGTATAAATCAGGTTCAACATAATGAAAGGAACCATCGCCGGCAACGTGATCTTCCAGAATATCGCCCAAGGCGACGCGCCATCAATCCGCGCGGATTCGTAGAGGGAGCTAGCCAACGTCTGCCGACCGGCCAGGAATATAATAATCTGTACCCCCGAGTACCATAAGATGAGCACGAACCGGCTTAGCACTTCCATCATGGATCTCGTCCATACGTTATCGCCCAAATACGATTGCAGGTAAGCGTCAAAATGATATCTCTCCAGAAAACCCAAGCTTCCTTGCCCCTGATTCACGAACTCGGTAACGACATAGCCCGTGGAGAAGATGACCGGCAAAAAAAATACGGCTCTGAAAAAAAATCTGCCATGAAACTTCTGATTCAATAGAATGGCGATCAGGAACGAGAAGACGAGTATAATCGGGATCATGATTAAAGCTTCCTGCATGAAGGGAATCAACTCATCGTACAGAGCGGAGCCGGAGAAGAGGATTTCATTGTAATAGCCCCAGCCCTTATAGGTGATTTGCGGTCCAGTCGGCAATATTCTCACGTTGTGAAAGCTCATATAGAGGGAATACGCTAACGGGAACGCTAGGAACATCATGAAGCCGATTATCCAAGGCGCGATGAACAGCATACCCTCCAGGTTGCTCAACGTATGCCTGCTTAGCCTTCTCCGCTTCATGGAAGTCTCCCTCCTTCAATGACCAAGTAGCTGACGCCTTGGACGGTCATGCGATCCATGCTGTAGGGCTCATTATTGTAATTGACGATAATCCGCTTACCGTTCGAATAAGTCGTTTCCTTAACCCCTTCGGCCAGCGTGCGGTGCCTTACGATCCATTCGTTCTGCACATCGGATAACGCTTCGTTGAATTGCTCGTACTGAGCAACCATCTCCTGCCGCCAATCTTGGTAGTTCGTACTATAGAATCCATTCAACCCGATCGTGTTCAGTAGCGCCTGGGACTTGGCGTAGGACAGCACGAAGGACGGCAGCATCCCATACTCCATCCCCCGTAAAAACGAAGTCGTATCATCATCGCTAAGATTCGCGTATTCGCCGGAGTAGGAGACTAAGCCATGCAGCGTCATCGGGATGAACGGGATCGTCTCGTCGACGAACAGGTCGTAGGAGTAGTTCTGCGCAATATCGCTGAGATGGTCCACGAAGGGCAACGCATATAGATTCGCTTGGCGAGCTTTGGCATGACCGAGGTTCTGTCCGGCGTATTGTATCGTAGCCTGCTGAATTTGCTTCGCTTCTTCCCGATCCGCGGCGTGTTTCTTATTGAAGTCGCTATTCAAGAGCCGACCGTTATCGTTATCGAACGCAAGCCCATCCGCACCTAACGCTTTAAACATTTCCATGTCGGAGCGAACGCGCCCCTCGATGAATCGACTGCTAACGAGTGTTGCCTCGCCGCCGGGAACATTAACAGCTATGATTGAGCCGGCAAGATCTCTGAGGCCGTCGCGCCGTCGGTCGAACCCGCCTTTGCCCGTATTATTGAAGGCGTACGATTCCGATTCCAAATATACGGATATCCCCCGGGAATGAGCGTGAGCAATGAAGCTAGCCATCCCTATATTCCCGCCAAGCTCTCCTGCAACGGGGAACGACCGCCCATACTTGCCGTACCCTCCCGCTTCCCATCCGATATAATTGACGGACATATTCTTGATCCCTGCGGTTACTAATTCGTCAATGACGCGTTTGGCTTGCTCCGTTGTCGTAGCGGGGACATAATTTTCCCGCAGGAACCCCTTCTCCGGACCTCCGCCAAGCAAGCTGATCTGCATCGGAATATTGTCCGGTAGATCTTGCAGCCTCTCCATGCCCCCCTCTTCGATCCAATACGTTCTATAGCGTTCGGCCATCCCGGAATAATCCGCATGCTCCGGGTCCAACAAGTAATAACGGGTTACACGATCGTAGCGAAACCTGTCTTCTGTGAAGGTCGTGAATCCTTCCTCGCGATCCGTGCTCGTCGGTTGATAGAAGGAGGAACGATAGAGCTGCGCGACCGTTGCCCAGTTGTACGCGCTTAAGCTGCCGGAAGGAGCGGCCAAGATTCTCGCGTACGCCTCTCCTTCTATGACTTGGGCTAGAAACGCCTTGTCCCCGGACTTAATGCCGAATACGGGTGCCGTAATAGCGGCTCGTTGCGACAACTGCTTATTGTAGCTGAATGCCATATCCTCGCCGTATATTCTCTCATCGTAATAATCCTTCACGTTCCCCCGATTCGGATTGAACCGAATAAGCGCGCCCGGTCCATCCGGAATCATCAGATAACCGTCTTGGCCGACGGATTGCTCCGCGCCTAAAAATGGATACAGCCGGATGGATACCAGACTGCTAATCATGCGTACGGCTTTCGTAACCGAATCCTTCAGTTTCTCGTCTTCGATCGCCGCTATGTCCACGCTGTCTCCAGCGATCAGCGATTGCTTCAGCGACTCGTTCTTAATCCCCGCGAGATTCACTTTGCGCTCCACGAGATGATCGTCTACGATCGTCGTCGCTACGTAATCGTGCTCGATGACGACTTGGACCGGAATTTCGAAGCCCCTCTCCGGTATGTCGAACGTAAGCCGGAAGCCGTTCTCGATAAGCTTGAAGTCCTTGATCCTCCCGCTATCGGCAATAAAGTCGCTTTCCTTCTCCAGATCTTTTCTGATGTCCAGCTGGACGTAGCTGTACATCACGGGAGACATCAGGTGTTGGCGCCATATCCCCTTAATGGTCTCCGATTGCCAATGCTCGGGATCCGGATAGGACCGGAACAGCTGCCCGCTTCGTTTATCTAACACGATAAAATGGCCCGTCGAACGGTCCACCTTCAGTTGCAAGAGGGACGATTCCGCGGCGATCTCGAATTGTTCGTCTCCCGGCAACGAACTGACCTTGGATTTGACCGACTTCTCCAGCACCGTATTCTCCATCGTCAGCGCCTTCAGCGCATGATCATCGGGGGTGAGCGCATCACCCTGCGTATAGACGATCAGGAGGATCAACGCGATGACGGCGGCTTTCACGCCGATACGCCTATACTTGCGCAAGTACGTCATCGGATCGACACCTCCTTGTATACCGCATTCAGGAATCTGATGAATTCAGAGCTAAGCCCGAATAGGATGAAGATCAATACCCACAGGAGTACGATGGAGATGATCGTGAGCGTTAGATTAATGATCGTTTCCTTGACGCTATAGTTCTGCAGCGCTTGAACCTGCCAGAAGAACAACAATCCGCACCAGATGACGACGAGTCCATTCATGAACGCGTATATCGAAGCTTCCGATAGCGTCATTAGATTGGATATCGCGGTAATCGGAACGACTAGCAGAATAACCGGGAACAAAGAATAGGCGCTGCCGACGAAAACATCCTTGAATCGCCCTTCGCCTAAGTAAATCGAACTGATTAAGTAATGGCACACGACCCAGGAACAGAATACGGCCGCGAATTGAATGACGATCGTGCTGCTACTCACGCTTCCCTCGGGGACGGCCTGGAAGGAGAACCCCGTATATACCGACTTCAGCATGAGGGAGACTACGACGCCGAACAGCAGCAGGCAAGCGCTCGCATATCCACCCTTGTTGGCATATCGCAGATCGGCAAATCCATCTATGGGATGTTTGAGAATAGAGAAGGCGAATCTCAACTGTTCGATCAGCTTGACCTTGCGCGGATACAGTCTTCTCGCCATTGGCCCAGCCTTGGCAAGAAGGCCGAATTTCTTGGCTGCCCATGAGGCGACCAGCAGTATGATCAGCGCATTGGCGAACGTTGCGAAGTGCCGTTGAAACCAATGCAGCCGAACTTGCCAGAAGGCGTCCGAATACCCCCTCGCATGGCCCGAGAGCTTAAAGTCGTCCATCGCAAGCTCGTATTGCCCATCATGATAGGCAGCTAAGCCTAAACCGTAGTATGCAGGAGAAAAGTTGGCATTCAAGCGTACGATTTCGCGCCAATAGCTCTCGCTCTCCGCGTATTGACCTCTCTGCGTGAGACGAATCGCTTCGTGCACCAGATTCCCGAATGCCGTCGGTTCGAATTTATGAATGAGATTTTGGGAGGCATCCATAATGAACAGCTCGTTCTTCGAGTTGGTCCCGATCGCAGAAGCTTGATCGATGACGCCTAGTCTCGTGCTCCCGCCTTGCCCCGATCCCGTCCAATAGAAGAGCAGGTTGCCCAATTTGTCATATTGGCTGACCCTGTTATACTTGCGGTCTATCGTCGTCATATTCCCGTAGATATCCACGTCCACGTCGACAAGGTCCGCGGACGGATATTCCTCGGTCGCGGTAATCTCTCCGAAGCTTAATCCGCTCAACCGGTTATCCCCGCTAATATTGAACTTCTTGATTTGCTCCGATTGTACGCCCAGGGTGGTCGTGTAGATGTACCCCGTATCGTCCATGTCCACGTTCGTGATCGGATTCGGCAATAGCCGGGCCTTCCTGCTTAATTGTTGCTCGGAATACAGCATGCGCTTCACGATGTCCATCCACGAGGCCTGGGTTTTGTTATTCGCGAAAAACCCATGGAACTGCCCCTTCGAATCTAACTGCATTAATCCGTGGTAGCTCCCCTTGTTGACGATATATAGAAATCCGCGACGGTCCACGGTCACCTTCGTCGGAACATACTGGAACGATTCGGATAGAAATTTGCTGTCGGGCCGGGCGAATTCTTGTACTATTCGGCCCTCTTCATTAATCTTAACGACTCTTCCGTTACCCGTATCCGCGATGTAGATCAGTCCATCCTCTTGCACGAAAATGCCCTGCGGGTTGTTCAGCGGGCTCTCCGCGACTTCGATCACCCGGATCAAATTGCCCGCCGCGTCCAGACGGACGACCCGATTATTGCCCGAGTCCAGCACGTAGATCCCATCGTTATGGTCGATGAACATATCTTGCGGCTGTTTGAAGGGGGACAACAGGGTCTGGGTCCCTGTCCCGCCATCTCGGCCTTTGGACGGTATGAAGAGCGCGCCGCCCAAAACGGCCACGGGCGTATAAAAAGGCTGCGTGTGGATGGAACGATTGTAATGATCTCTGCTGAACGTTTCATACGGAACGTTCGCGAATACGCCGCAAGCCATGCACAAGCTGACGAACAACATGACGACGAACAGAATACCAACCCTCATCGCCGCCATCATTTAATACCCGAATGAGCCATCGTCGCGATGACCTTATGTTGGAAGATCAGGAACACGACGAGCTGAGGCACGAACAAGATCAGTCCCCCTGCGGCGGCGGCTCCTTGTCTGGCAACGGAATTGCTAAGGTTGGAGGTCAACGAAGTCATATAAAAAGCCAAAGTCTTCATCGCCTCATCCTGCATAAACAAGCTGGACGTCTCCACGTTATTCCACGCGAGCTGGAACGCTAAAATTCCGACGGTGGCGAGCGCGGGAGAGACGATCGGTAGGACAACCCTCGCGAATATCCCGAATTCGCTAGCGCCGTCGATCTTCGCGGCGTCCATTATTTCTGCCGGAACCTGATCGACGAACTGCTTCAACAGGAATACGCCGACGGGAAGAGAGACGATCGGCAATAGATGGCCCCAGTAGCTGTTCATGATGCCTAGATTGGAGACGACTACGTAACGAGGTATCGTGAGCACCTCCGCGACGAAGAGCAAGGATACTACGATAACGGAGAAGAGCACGGTTCTACCCGGAAATTTATGCTTGGATAGCGGATAGGCGCATAAGGCGCTCGTTGTGATCATGCCTCCCGTTGCCAGCATGGTTACGATAATGGAATTGAAGACGTACCGGCTAACGGGAATATAGGCATCCTCCGAAATCGTAAAAAGCTCGACGAAATTTTGCAGCGTCGGATTTCTCGCGATCAGGTTCGGCGGGAACAAGAACAGCTCATGAAAAGGTTTAAGCGCGTGATTGAATAAGTAGATGATCGGCAGGAGCATGATGACGGCAAGAAGAGTCAAGAACAACAACAGAACGATCAAGAACGGATCCGCTCTTCTTAGGGTTCTGAGGGAGAACGTTCTCCTTGCATACAGATACACGGCCTTGCTATTCACGATCCGTATCACGCCCATCCTCCTTCGTCCCAAGCAAGCTCCAGCATAGCTTCGTAATGAGCAGCATCATTAGTAGCATGATGACGGACACCGCCGACGCATAGCCTAACTCATAGCGGATGAATCCATAGTCCTGCACATGGTTCAGGATGAGCTGACCGGCATATCCCGGGGTCGGATTCTGACCCGATAATTGGACGCCGATATCCCCGGCCTTCAACGTCTGCGAGAGGGACATAACCGCGGCGAACAGCATCTGAGGCTTCATCATCGGAATCGTAATGTACATAATCTCTTGCAAGCGGCTCTTCATGCCATCGATTCTGGCTGCCTCGTACAACGTTCTATCGATATTCAATATACCTGCCAATAGCGCTAGGAAGCCTACGCCCATGCCGGACCAGATCGATACCGTAATCATGACGTTCAATAAGTAGTCCTTATCCGTCACGAACAGGATGGGACTGTCGACGATATTCCAGCGAAGCAGCATCGCGTTAATGTACCCCGTTCGATCGCCGGTGAACATGACTTGCCAGATGATAACCATCGCGGCCCCCATCGTCAACGATGGGGTATAAATTGCCAATGCGTATACCGTTCTGATCGTCCGAGGAAGCTGCGAGATCAGCCAAGCGAGCAAGAAGGCCAGCATATAGCTGACGGGTCCGACGAACAGGGCGAACTTGAACGTATTGGGAAGAACGTCGCGCAGGAACACCAAATCCTGAGAGAACAAGCTTTGATAATTCATCCAACCGGCGAAGGTCGGAAACTCGATCGCATTGAAATACGTAAAGCTAAGTCCGACCGCCATCGCAACGGGGATTATCGTGAAGACGATGAATGCGATCAAGAACGGCGCAATGAACAAATACGAAATTCGCCACTTCCAAACGTCAGCGAACCAGCTCTTCAATATAGCGATCAACCCCTGTCCATGGGTCGTTAACTTCCGGCAAATTCAACGTCTTCAACACGTTGCCTCGCCGATCGACCATATCGAATTCCTGCTGCTTGCGAAGCAACTCGCGATTGATTTCCTGGATCGCTTGTTCCATGGACGTTCTCGGGTTGACGCCGTCGATGACCGTGCGAATCCATGCGAAGTTCAATTCCCGCGCCGTCATATAACCGCCCGGAACGACCGGCAGATCCTTGTACCATCGCCATTGCTCCAGCAGCACTTGCAATTCTTCCGGCTTCCAAGGCATGTTCGCGAATGCTTGAGCATTGGCGGAATTCCATCTGAATTGCTCTCCGTAGAACTGCTCTAGATGAAGTCCGAATTCCGTCTGTACCTTGGAGGACGTATACCATTGCAGGAACTTCCATGCCATCTCTTCCTTGTCCGGATCCGAATGGCTGAACATCATGGCCGCGGACATGCTCGATCCCGCAGACTTGCTTTGTACATGTCCCGGAACGGCGTCGGAGATGCCTCCCGACCACCTTGCGACCGTCCCGTCTTCCCTCGCCGTTCCGGGAACGGGTGCGATGCCCCACAAGTCTCTTAGCTCGGGAGCGGCTACCGTTAACTGCAGAAATTGATTGAAGTCCGCGATGCCGAGCGGCATATAGCCTTTCCTGAATTGGTTGTAGAAGCTCTGCACGGACTTCTCCAAGCCGTACACGTTATAGAGATCGGTCCACTTCTCGAACGCGGCGTAAGCCTCGGGGCGATCCAAGCCGGACTTCAAGCCGTCCCGTTCATATAGTTGAACGCCGTTCTGATTGAAGATCGTCGAGAAGTCCTTGGGCTCGATATAGAAGTTGTAATCGTTCTGCAGCAAGGTGGGCAGCAGCGCATACACGTCATCCCACGTATCGGGAATTTGCAAGCCCAACTGCTTCATAATATCTTTGCGGTAGAATAGAACTTTGAATTGCACGGTTTCCGGTATGGCGTAATAGCCGCCTTCGTGGTAGAACGGCAATAGAAACCCGGGACTATAGGAAGAGAAGAGCGCATCCGCGCCTTGCATATCCGATAAATTTCTCGCCGCACCCCGCAGGGCAAGATCGTAGGGCATATCCCCGGGCACGCCTAGCGCCACGTCGGGCATACTTCCCGCGGAGTTGGACAGGATTAGCAGCTCCGGCTGCTGCACCAGGTTGATCTTCACCTTCATCCCGTATTCGGGGGTGAAGCTTTCATCGGCCAATTGCTGCAGCTCGTTCACATAGTCGCGACCCCACATCATCCAAACGTTCAGCGTCTCTTCGTCCTCTTGCTTCAAGTTATTATCGCTATCGAAGGAATGGTAGAACGAGCGAAAGGAAGCCGATAGCCGTTCGGTCCAGCCCGCCGTCATGTCCGGAGCCGACTCGCTTGCCGGAATGAGGTACAGCTTGTCGACCTGCAACGGACTATCGATCAAGAAGCTGCGCAACGACTCGATGCTCTCGCGCATGGACACGAATTGCGCCTGCCGATTAGGAATTTTGTTCGGTTTCTTGATTAAGGCATTCAGATCGCTTACGGCGGACTCGAGCGTCTGAGATACGTTCTCCCTCGCGCCATTAATGGCGATCACCTGCGCGGCCATCTGCTTGAGCAAATTCCGGGTCCGCTCTAAGCGGCCGAGCAAATCCGGCATATCCTCCTCGACGCTCCACACGCGGTATTCGTCTCCTTGACCGCCTGTTGCCGCCTTGAGATCGACCTCGATTCCCCTTAATTCGGAGGATACGATATCGAGCTGGCTGAATACTTTCCTGAACGGCGCATTGGATGCGGTCAAGGTCAACGTATGCCGTCCTTCTTCAAGATAAAATTCATAGTCCTGATTCTCGTCTCCCAGTACTTCTCCGGTCCAACCCCCGTGATACGGAAAAGGATAGACCGACGCTTCCTCGAAAGGAATCGCGCCGTCGATATAGAGCGTACGGAATACCGATAAATTTCTTCTGAAGTTCTGCTTCACGCGCATGCCGATCTTGTATCGGCCCGTCTTCGGCGCGGTGAACGTCCACGTAACGGACTCGCCGCCCTTGAACCACCGCCATCCGCCGACCGTATTGTACTTCCTGTCCTTGGAAGAGGCCGGGGTCGTTCCGGCATCGCGATCATTGCGCACCTGGATCGAGGTCGCGTTCTTCGTCGTCAGCTGTTCCGCTTCGATGATTACGATATCGCCTTCATTGTCCGCCGTGCCCGGATAACCGATCGCTACGTCCTTATAGGTCGGCAGGGGCTCGGGCGCAGTGAAGCGCAAAGCGAGTAGCGCTACCGGTTCGCGCAAATGCGTAAGCTTGATCGTATTGATCCCTTCTTGCAAATGCCAATAGAGAGGCTGCGGGTAAGCCCCCTCCGAATCTCGTACGGCTTTGGTTCGCCAGCTTCCGATCTCTTCCGTGCGGGGGCGCATATCGTCTCCGTTATCATCTTGCGTTAGCGGCCACAGGTCCTTGAATTCCCTTTCGAATTCCAGGCTTCTCGCCTCTCGGAACGGCGTCTCCCGATTCATCTCCACGCTGAACGTCACCGGACCGAGGCTAGCCTGGTTATCGCCCGTGAGCGGGTAATAGGTCAGTTCCATCGCGTATAAACCCGCCTTAGGAGCAACCACCTCGTATTCCACGTAGCCTCGCTGATTGGACCAGATTAACGCGCGGTCCTCGCCTTGGAACGAACCGATTCGCGCCTCTGCATCGTCGGAGAGCTGCGTATATCTATCGGCGTTAACGACGAAATCGGAGTCGGCATCCTGCAGACCCGATGCTCTCCATTCATCCAATGCTTGATAGTAGTAGGGCTCGGCTTGGCTATCGAATACGATCTCTTCCATCGCGACGGCAGGCTCCTCGATCCCGTCAGCGGATAAGAGAGGGTTGATCGAACCAGGCAGACTTAACGTTATGGCCAGCCATAACAGGAACCCCTTGTATAGATAGGGCAATCGTATGATAGAGAACCCACGGTCCACGCTACTCCCCCCTTAACCTCTATTGATCAGTTCACCGCTGCCGTGGGCGAAGAATAATGCCTTCTCCATATTGAAAACCATCGACAGCTTATCTCCGTTCGCGAACGCATGGGTAGGGTCTACGCGGACGGATATGCGTCTGTCCATGTGCATGTTCATGTAACAATAGCGATCCGAGCCGATGAATTCGCTATATTCCAATAGTCCCTCCATGTTGTACCGGTCGTCTAGGGAACTATCAGAGGCAACCAAGCGAATGTGCTCGGGTCTGATGCCAAGCACGACCGTCTTGTCGACCTTCCCTGACTGCCGCAAGGAATGGGCGGCTTCTCCTACGATAGGAACAATGTACCGTCGGGACCTGAATTCCAATCGGCCATTATCTTCTACCGTGCCTTCGATGAAATTCATCGGCGGGGAACCGATGAAGCCCGCAACGAATAGATTCGCCGGACGATAGTATACGTTCTCGGGGGTATCCACCTGTTGGATAACCCCCTTATTCATCACGACGATTCGATCCCCCATCGTCATCGCTTCGATCTGGTCATGGGTCACGTACAAGGTCGTTACGCCGATTTTGCGGTGCAGCGCGATAATCTCCGCTCGCATCTGCACACGCAGCTTGGCGTCCAAGTTCGACAGCGGCTCATCCATGATGAACACTTCCGGTATTCTGACGATCGCCCGCCCGAGCGCCACCCGTTGCCTTTGACCGCCGGAAAGCTCTTTGGGCTTGCGATTCAAGTAGCCCTCGATCTCCAGCGTGCGCGCCGCCCGCTTCACGCTGAGATCGATTTCGTGCTTCGCGACTTTCCTCAGCCTTAATCCGAACGCGATATTCTCGTACACCGTCATGTTCGGATACAACGCATAGTTCTGGAACACCATCGATATGTTACGGTCTCTGGGCGGATAGTCGTTCACCAACGTATCCCCGATATAGACCTCCCCCTCGCTGATCGCCTCCAATCCCGCGAGCATGCGCAGCGAGGTGGACTTTCCGCAGCCGGAGGGGCCGACGAGCACGATGAATTCCTTGTCCGCGATGTTCAAGTTGAAGTCGCTGACCGCTATTTCGTTATTTTTCCCGTATCTCTTGTATACGTGCCGGAACGAAATGCTCGCCATATTCACGCCTCCGTCTGCTTCTATTTCATCTGTCTCTCGTTCTCCACGCGCTCTTCGGCGGCTTCTTGAACGTTACGAAGATGCGTGTTCGTATCCGCTTTCATTCTTGCGAAATCCTTCATCATGTTCCACGACGTATTCTCGACGATGTGCTCGAATTCATGGTAAGATTGCGGACCCGGGGCCGGTGAATGCTTGAAAAATGCCGCCAGGTTCTTATCGGCGAGCGCCGGGATATCCGCCGCGAACTGACTGTTGACCTCTTCGCTCACGAGCACGGAAGGCTTGCCTTCTCTCGATCGCATGGCCTGATATTCGTCGGATAGAATGTAAGCGATCACCTTGAAGGCGTCGTCCGGATATTTGGTCGCCGCGCTTACGCCGATGACCGGACCTTGCGCCATCGGATCTACGCCGATCAGATCGTCCCATACCGGATAGGTAACCATATCCCATTGCATGCCCGTCTGTTCTTCGGCGGTCGCCAGCGCGGAAGTAATATTCCAGATCGGCAGCATCGCGACGTTCTGGTCCACGATGAATTTGCCGCCGAAGCTTTGAATTAACGCGCCCGGATCTTCCCCGTACAAGTTGCCGGGAATGGACCATACTTCATGAAGCATGTCGTAATACTTGACGAACGCCGGCTCCTTCGTATAGAGCGGCTCGCCCGTCTCGGGATCCGCATAGTTCGTATTCAACTGGCTGAAGGCCATATTCGGCACGTCCAAATCCAGTCCGCGGTATTGGATGTCGCCGATCGTGCCCGTAACTTGCTTGCTAAGCTCGATGACCTGGCTCCACGTCATATCGTCCGTAGGATAATCCACGGCGAATTTATCGAAAATGTCTTTGTTGTAGTACATCGCATGCACGCCGCGTTCGAAGGGGAGCGTCGGAATCGTCCCTTTGCCGAAGTTTTTGGCTCTCGCGATCAACCCCGGTTGAAGCCGATTGATATCGAATTGATACTTGTTCATCAGCTCCGTCATGTCCATCGTCAACCCTCTCTGTTCGAGGAAGCTGACGTGCTCATGGTTCTGGGCTTGAATAATATCGGGAATGTTCCCTTGCGCGACTTGCTCCTCGATGTTCGTCTCCGATGCCGGAATTTTTTCCAACGTGATGTAGGGGAATTTGTCCTCCACCGGCTTTTTCCATACCCGTTCGAAATCCTCGTCGTTCCAATCCAAGTTTATTTTCAATGTGATCGGTTCAGGCTCGGCTTCCGTCTCCGGTGGCGCGCTCTCCGTAGCCGTCTCCGTGTTCTCCGCCGTCGACTCGGTCGGCGCCGCGCTTTCCTTCCCGTCGGAATTCGACCCCGAACAAGCAACCAGCGAATAGATCATGACCATAGCGAGCATAACAATCGACACTCTCTTGAATGGCATTCCATCGACCTCCGTATGAAGTTAGATTCAGTTGTAGTTTACTTGAAAGCGCTAAACATTCAGATAACCTACGTTCTGTTTTGGTATCGTATATTCGTCACTTTGAGCCGCGGAAATTAAATAAGGTCTCTTATATTCATCCTAGGATGAATATAAGAGACCTTATGATGAGTGTGGAGTATTAGCTTGTATGCGGTGCCGCTATCTCAGCTCGGACGCGGAGTTGTCTCGCTAACCTCGCCGACCTCGCCGCTTCCCTGCTTCTGTCTAGCGAAATGTAGCTGGCGATATTCGGCCGGCGTGCAATTCACTTCCCGCTTGAACAGCTTCAGGAAGTGCTTGGAGCTGTTGAAGCCGACCTTCACCCCGATATCGTACACGCGCAAGGTCGTCGTATTCAGCAATTGCTTGGCGTACTGGATCCGCAGCCGAATGACGAAGTCGATGAAGTTTACGCCGGCAAGCCGTTTGAATTGCTCGCTGAAGTAATTTTTGCTCATGTGAACATGATTCGCCACTTCCTGCAACGACAACTCTCCATGATAGCGCTGCTGGATATAGGAGATGGCCAATTGGATTGCGTGGGTGCTCCCCGAGTCCGCGACGACAAGCGGCAATCTGCCGTCCTCCCATAGCGTTCGAAACTCGTATCGAATGAATTGGCATAATTCCGCAAGCGAGTCCAGCTGTTTAACCTCTTGGAGCTTCTCGATAATGAGTCTGATCGTTTCCTCCGTGTTAATCCTGAAATTCCCTGTCCACATTAACGTTAACAGGCTTTCGGATTGCACGATGATCTCTTTCCTGCTAAGCGTTCGATTCATCCACATCGCAATGCACTGTTCGATGATTCGCTCGCTTCCTTCTTTATTCGATACGGCCAGCATCTGCGAGAATCGTTCCCGGAGCGAGATCCATTGTTCATCCTCCTCCGTACGTTTCGGTTCTCTATTCGGACGCGCGCTTATTTTCCCCATATACAGCTTACCCTTCCCTAGGAAGAAGGCTTGCTCCAATGCCTTGCCCGCCCACAAGTAAGCATCCGGCATGTACTGGATTTGCCGGAAGGAAGGGCTGATTCCGACCGTGTAGCAGATGCCCTCCGATAGCAGCCGAAGATGGAGCTTCTCGACGATCGGCCCGGCGCTTCCCTGATGATCGGGCAATATCGTGACGAACTCCTGTTGATCCGTATCGAAGCTCAACACTTGCTCGCACCATTGCTTGAGGTTGTCCTTCGTCGTCTGGATGTTCAGTATTCGTTCGAGGGCAGAATCCTTGTCTCCGGGAGAGGCGCTCTCTAGCCTCCATACGACGAGAACCAGAGAGTCGTCCAACCATTCCGGAAGTGAGCTCAATGCGATTTTTTCTCCGCTCCATACTTTCCGAAGCGAAGCTTCCAACTCTATCGATTTGCTCTTCTCCGCTTCCCTCATATAGTAACCCGATTCGTGCAAGCGGGCCGACGTTTCGTCCAATTGGATTTTGCAGACGCGCATAATTCGCAGTAAATCGACCGGCTCCATCGTCGGCTTCAAAATATAATCCACCACGACGCCCAGCTTCACGGCCTTCCTCGCGTAATCAAAGTCGCTATAGCTGCTCACGAGAACGACCTTGATCTTGGGATAACTTTCGCTCAGCCGCTTCGTCAGCTCCAGTCCGTCCATGAGCGGCATCTTGATGTCGGTGATCAGCACATGAATTTCCTGTTGCTCCGCGATCCGGAGCGCCGCCTCGCCGTTCGCGGCTTCCCCCACGAGCTCGAAGCCTTCCTCCTCCCATCGAACCGATGAAGAAAGGCCAAGGCGTATCATCGGTTCGTCATCCACGATCAATACGTTGTACCGCACTTTATCGACACCCCCGATGGATGGAAATCTATTACTTTTTAAGGGCTATATCTGGATCATACCATAACAACCGCATTCAACAATGGACCTCGCCAAAATATGGAATAATGAATACCAAATCCGAAAATAAGGTCCTATTCCGAATCCGCATGCTTCATAGATAATGAAACTAGTAAGCTACTCGATTGTTCGAAGGAGGGAAGTAGACGATAATGTAAGCGCTTCACAAATTTCCTATGAAAAGAGGTCGTAAAGATGAAAGCAAGTAAAGTACAAATGTCGATCAGTTGGTTGCTGCTATTTGTACTGGTCTTGAGCATCGTCCCGCTTACCGGTCCGGCCGAGCGTGCTTCGGCGGCAGCCAGCGGCATCGTCGAGCGCGTCTACACGGACAAGTCCCGGTATGATCCGTCGGACAGCGTTACCATTACGGTATCGCTGCACAATCAGACCGGATCGACGTGGAGCGATGACGTCGTCGTGCGTATCTTCTATCTGGAAACCCAAGTGTACACTTCATCGCAAGCCGTTACCTTGACGAACGGCCAGTCCGACGACATCACCTTCGGCTGGACGGCGCCGGCGACCGATTACCGCGGATACTTCGTCCGAATCGATGCCGATACGGCCGGCTCGGGAGCGACTGCGATCGACGTCTCGAGCGATATGGCCAAATATCCGCGCTACGGCTTCATTAGCGAGATGACGTCTGCGGAAACGTCGACGATGAGCACGGACAAGGTTAACGAACTCGCGCAAGATTATCATATTAACGCTTGGCAGTTCTATGACTGGATGTGGCGGCACGAGAAAGTGATCAAGCGTACGGGCGGCGTGATCGACTCTACCTGGCAGGATCTGTTCAACAGACAGATCGATTGGAGCACGCTGGGCAATCAGATCGATGCCGTGCATGACCAGAATGGCGCGGCGATGGCCTACGCGATGATCTACGCCGCCAGGGAGAACTATCCGACCTACGGCGTCAACGCTCAGTGGGGGTTGTACGAGGATGCGACCCATACGAAGCAGTTCGACTTCAACTTCGGATTCGGGCCTATTCTTCATTGGTTCAATCCGCTGAACGCGAACTGGCAAAATTATATTTTCACGGAATATTTGGATGCGATCAATGCCGGGGATTTCGACGGCATACACGTCGATCAATTCGGTCAGCGCAACAACGTCTATGATTACAATGGCAATCCGGTTAATCTGGCCCAGTCGTTCTCGCCTTTCCTCGATGCGGCCAAGAGCGCCCTGACGACGAACAATGCAGCCAAGGATCATATCACTTATAACATCGTGGACGGCACGGTAGACGGCTGGGCGGCCGACGATGTCAGCACGAACGCGGACGTCGACTTCCTCTATAGCGAAATCTGGTACTTGTCGAACAGCTACAAGCAGCTCAAGGATTATATCGACGACATCCGGGCCAACAGCGGCGGCAAGGCCGCGGTGCTCGCCGCTTATATGAATTACGGCGAGAATATCGGAACGCGCTATGAAGCGGAGAGCGCCTCGTTGACGAACGTATCCACGAATACGAACCATACCGGCTATACGGGCTCCGGATTCGTCGATCAATTCGCGAATTCCGGGGATAAGGCGTCCTTCACGATCAGCGCGCCGGAGGACGGCTATTACTCGCTCGTCTTCCGATTCGCCAATGCGACAGGCAGCGAAGCGAAGCGCAACCTATACGTCGATAACGTATTCAACAAGGAATTGAACTTCTACCACTTCGCCAACTGGGATACTTGGTCCCACGACACGTATCAGCAGGTGTACTTGACGCAAGGCTCGCATACCGTGGACGTGCGCTACGACGTCGGCAACAGCGGCGCGATCAACTTGGACAGCCTGACGCTCGGCGCCTTCGACGACCATTCCATCCGCTTGGCGGACGCCATGATGGCCGCGAGCGGCGCGACGCACCTCGAGCTCGGCGAAGACAGCCAGATGCTCGCCCACGAGTACTATCCGAACCGGAGCAAGAGCGTGCGCAATTCTTTGAAGGACGCGTTGAAGGATCATTACACCTTCATTACCGCCTACGAGAATTTGCTGTTCGATGCCGACGTCGTCAATAACGACACGGGCAGCCAGTTCTTGAACATTACGGGCGTAACGACGAGCGGCGACGCGACGGGCAATACGGTATGGCAAATTCAGAAGCGGACCCCGGATTACAATATCGTCCATCTTATCAACCTGCTGAACAACGATAACCAATGGCGCAACAGCGCATCGCAGCCGACGTTCAAGACGAATCTGGCCACGAAGGTGTATATCGGCAACGACGAGACGATTACGGACGTATTCGTTGCATCTCCCGACCTGGATCACGGCACGACCGAAGAACTTTCCTTCTCGACGGGGACGGATAGCAACGGGAAGTACGTCTCCTTTACGATTCCGAATCTGAAGTACTGGGACATGATCTATATGAAGCGGACGTTCAGCGCGCCTTCCAATGCTATCTATGAAGCCGAGACCGCGGTGAAGACGAACGTCTCCACCAATACGGACCATGCCGGCTACACGGGCAGCGGGTTCGTCGACGGGTTCGCCACCGCGAATGACGGCGTATCGTTCGTCGTCCATGCCGATACGAGCGACGACTACGCGCTGCGCTTCCGTTATGCCAACGGAGGAACGAACGCGACGAGAGACGTGTTCGTCGACGGCAAGTATGCCGGAACGATCGGATTCGATAACACGGGTTCGTGGAATTCCTGGGGATACGGCGAGTTAACGGCCCAACTCGACCAAGGCTATCATACGGTCGTGCTCTGGTATTCCGGCAGCAATGCGCACGCGATTAATCTCGACCATCTGGATCTGGACAAAACTTATATCTGGAACTTCAACGTCCCGATTACGTCTATTCCAGCCGGCTATCGGATTACGTTCCAAGCCGGATTGCCCGGATGGGTTCATTGGAGCGATAACAACTGGACGAACGTAACGGACACGAAGCTGCGCGGCAACGGCTCTAGCAACGGCGATCTGGATTACGAGATATCCGTCGGTCCGTTCAGCTCCGGCGACATCGACTTCACCTTCCTCTGGGACGATAACAACAACGGCTCCGCGGAGTACGGCACGGATCGCTGGGAAGGCACGGACTTCGAGATCGAAGTCGATTAATGCTCCATATTCGATAATAGAGAGGTGGAATATACGATGATAAGCCTGAATCCGATTCATTGGAAAAGAACGATCTCGTATGCGGCGATCTTCTCGCTCCTCAGTTCCCTCCTGCTGGTCTTCCCGCCGAAGCCCGCGCTCGCTTATGCCGGCGCGCTCGGCAACGTCACGGGAATATCCGCGACGAGCGACAAGCTGACTTTGACCATCGATAACGGCGCCGAACCGAATGACGACATCCTCATCTTCGACGTCCTGCAGTCGGACATCGTTAAGGTGTCCTACCGGCCGAATAACGTTTCGCCGAGCGCCGACACGCCCATGATCGACCCGAACAAGACGTGGAGCGCCGTCGGAGCGACCATCAATACGGCCGGAAATCCGATTACGATCACGACTTCGAAGATGATCGTCTCCATCGCGAAGACGCCGACCCGCGTCACGATCAAGAAAGCCGACGGAACGACGCTGCTCTACGAGCCTTCCGGCGGAGGCGTCTTCTATGACGGCGTCAGATTCCTGCACAGTACTAGTCACAATATTTACGGAATACGAAGCTACAACGCCAACGAGTCCGCCCCCGATATTACTCGTAACACGAGCAACCATCCGGCTCACGCTGGCAATCAGGGCGATTCCGGCGGACCGTTCATGTGGTCTACCGACGGCTACGGGATTCTCGTCGATAGCGACGGCGGCTATCCGTATACGAACGCGAGTACCGGGCAGCTTGAATTCTATTATGGCGGCACGCCCACGGAAGGACGCCGATACAGCAAGACGGACGTCGAGTATTACGCGATCGTCGGCGAGCCCGAGGGAATTATGTCCGGCTTCTCGGAAATCACGGGTAAGTCGCCGATGCTGCCGAAGTGGTCGCTCGGCTTCATGAACTTCGAGTGGGACTCCGACCAGACGGAGATCACGAACATGGTCGATACGTATCGCGCCAAGAACATTCCGCTCGATGCCTACGGGCTGGATTACGACTGGAAAAATTACGGCGATACGAACTACGGGGAATTCACCTGGAATACGACGAATTTCCCCGGCGCAAGCTCGACGACGCTTAAGACGAACATGGATGCGAAGGGCGTGAAGCTGATCGGGATCACGAAGCCCCGGATCGTGACCGAAGATAGCAGCAATGCGAGGACGACCCAATATTATGATGCGAATACCGGAGGCTATTGGTACCCCGGACATTCCGAATACGAGGATTACTTCGTACCTGTCTTGGTCAGAAGCATCGATCCGTACAATGCCGCCGAGAGAGCCTGGTACTGGGATCATTCCGAGGATGCCTTCGACAAGGGCATTGCAGGCTGGTGGAACGACGAGACGGATAAGGTCGCTTCGGGACCCGCGCAATATTGGTTCGGCAACTTCACGACGGGCCATCTGTCGCAAGGCATGTACGAAGGCCAACGCGACTACACGAACGATACCCAACGGGTATGGCAGACCGCCAGAACCTACTACCCCGGCGCGCAGCGGTATGCGACGACGCTCTGGTCGGGCGATATCGGCGGCCAATTCGAGATGGGCGAGAAAGTCGGTTGGGCGTCGGGCATGAAGGAGCAGCGGACCGTCATGCTATCCTCCATTAACAACGGTCAACCGAAGTGGGGTATGGATACGGGCGGATTCAATCCGAACGACTCCAATCCAAGCCCCGAGCTATATGCGCGATGGATGCAGTTCGCGGCGTTAACGCCCGTATTCCGGGTGCACGGCAACCTCTATCAACAGAGACAACCTTGGTACTTCGGGAATTCGGCCGAAGAGGCCGCCAAGAGCGCGATCCATTTGCGCTATCAGCTGATCCCATATATGTATGCTTACGAGAGAAGCGCCTTCGAGAACGGGAATGGTCTCGTACGTCCGTTGATCTTCGATTACCCGACGGATTCTTCCGTCGCCAACTACGTGGACGCCTGGATGTTCGGGGATTGGCTGCTCGCGGCTCCGGTCGTCGACAAAGGTCAGACCGTCAAGGATATTTATCTGCCCGCAGGCACATGGACCGACTACTTCAAAGGCACGACCTATACGGGCGGTCAGACGATCAAGTATCCCGTCAACTCGGAAACCTGGTCCGACATTCCTCTGTTCATTAAGAAGGGCGCGATTATCCCTACCCAGGAAGCGCAGGATTACGTCGGCCAGAGCGCCGTGACGAGCGTCGACGTAGACGTCTTCCCGGATACGTCTTCGACCAGTTTCACGTATTATGACGACGATGGCGCTAGCTACGATTATGAAGGCGGAGAATACTTCAAACAGGCGATGACGGCCCAAGATAACGGAGGAAGCGGCATTAGCTTCTCGATCGGCGCGAAGTCGGGCACCTACTCGCCGGCCCTTCAATATTACATCGTGAAAATCCACGGCAAGGTGGGCACGGGCGTTACTATCGGCGGCTCATCCGCAAGCTCCTACGGAAATCTTAACGCTTTGAGAGCCGCCGGAGGCGAAGGATGGTCGACGGGCAAAGACGTCTACGGCAACGTGACGTACGTGAAGGTGGCCGCGGCTAGCGGTTCTGCCAAGAACATCGTCGTAACCGGAACCGGGTCGGTCGGATCGACGACGGTACAGCTGGAAGCGGAAGACGCTTCGCTGTCGGGCGATACGACGAGCACGATGGCGACCGTGAACACGAACCATACCGGCTATTCCGGTACCGGCTTCGTCGACAATATCGATACGGACGGCGCAGCCGTCACGTTCTACGCGGACACGATAGCCGGCGGGGATCACACCTTAGCTCTTCGCTATGCCAACTCGACCGGAAGCGCTAAGACGATGAGCATATTCGTCAACGGCCAGCGAGTGAAGCAAACAAGTCTTGCGAATCTCGCGAACTGGAACACTTGGGCCACGCAGAGCGAGACCGTGCCGCTCGCTGCCGGACGTAATGCGATCACGTACAAGTATTACGATGACGCGGGGGATACGGGCAACGTCAACTTGGACTATGTCACCGTCACGCTTCACCCGACGATCGGCAAGTATGAAGCCGAGAGCGCCGCATTGTCCGGCGGAGCGGATACGAATCAGAACCACAAGCTGTACTCCGGCGAAGGTTTCGTAGACGGCATCGAGTCGATCGGCGCCCAGGTGGCGTTCAAGGTGGAAGTGCCTACAGCGGGCAACTACGAGATTGCGCTCCGGTATGCGAACGGCAACGGCAGCACGAAGACATTAAGCACTTACGTCAACGGCGTCGACGTCACGCAAGCCAGCCTCACCAGCCCTGGAGCAAGCTGGGACGTGTGGCAGGATAAGGCTCAGACGCTGACCTTGGTCGCCGGTACGAATACGATCGCGTATAAGTACGACGCCGCGGACAGCGGATACGTGAATCTCGACAGGTTACTCGTATCCGCAACCTCGCCGGGAACGCCGAAGTCCGAGTTGAACTTACTGGATAACGGGGATTTCGAGCGGAATACCGGCCAAGGCAGCAACTGGACGGAATGGCATCCGGGCGGACAGTCTCTCGCTTACGGGATCGATAGCGGTTCTGGATCCAACCCGCCGCAATCTCCGTGGACCGGCGATAATCGCGCCTACTTCTACGCAAGCAGCGCGTATCAACAGAGCATCCATCAGGTCGTTGCCGTTCCCGTCAACAACGCGAATTATAAATTCGAGGCTTGGGTTCGCTTGCAATATACGAACCCTACGACAGCCAGAGCGGAAATCTCGAACTACGGCGGCAGCGCGATCTATGGAAACATCTCCAATGACGGCGTATGGAAGTATATCAGCATCGATAACATCTACGTGACGAACGGACAGATCGACGTCGGCTTCTACGTGAATTCGCCGGGCGGGACCGTGCTTCATATGGATGACGTAAGAATTACGAAACAATAGCTCCAAGCGAAGAAGATCGCCCTGATCATCCGGCCTATAAGGTCGGGTGGGGGGCGATCTTCTTCATGCGTCGCGAATTACGCGAAAGCCTTGGCCCGGGCCGCTCTTGCGAGCGTCTACCCCTGACCTCCTTCCTGTGACGAACATTACATGATCCGGTTAAGCTTATATAACTTATAAACGCGCACCGCGATAATCTTGACAATCGCGTAGACGGGGACGACGATGATCATGCCTACGGGACCGATAATCGCGCTGGCGCCGATGACGAGCAGCATGACGGTGAGCGGATGAACGTTCATCTGCTTGCCGATGATCCGCGGCCCGATCAGGTTGGCTTCGATCTGGTTCGAGACGACGAGTACGATTCCGACCAGGAGCACGGTCATCGGAGAGACGGTGAGCGCGACGACGGCCGTGGGAATGAAGGCGATCAGCGGTCCGATATACGGGATGAAGTTCGTAATTGCAGCAATCAAGCCGAGCAGCAGCGGATAGGGCATATTGATCAGCACATATCCGATAAAGGTTAGCATGCCGATGAGAAGCGACGTTAACACTTTGCTCAGGATGAAAGAACCGATCGACGCATCGATTTCCTTCAATGCGCCTCTCATCTCTTCATGATAGCGCTCCGGCAGCATGCGAATGACGAGGCGGGGAAATTTATCCCCTTCGCTCAGCAAGTAGTAGATCATGAAAGGCACGAGACCGAGCAGGAAGAAGAAGTTCATGATGACATTGAACATCCCTCGCACGCTGCCTACGACGGAATTGAGAATTTCGTCCATCGACCCGGTCAGCTTGGAAGTAAGATTTTCCGTGGATAATGCGTCCTTCTGCCCGATTTCCTTCAGCCACTGGTGCTGCTGCACGGATTCGAGCCACGACTGAATCGAATCGGCGATCTGCGGAATATTGTCCACGAGGTTGATCGACTGGTCCCGAATCGGCGGCCAAATCATCAAGAAGAACAAGTAACAGACGCCGAGGGCGCCTAGGTAGACGAGTATAATGGCTAGCGTCTTCGGCAGCTTGATCGAGAGAAGCCTCACGAACGGCCGGAACAGGTAGTAGAACAAGCCCGAGATCAAGAGCGGCACGAACAAAGCGGCCAGAACCTTGCCGATCGGATCGAAGACGTAGTCGACCTTGGAAGCCAAGAAGGCGATCAATAAGACGACGATAATGCCATAACCGGTACGAAACCACTTGCCTTGCGGCATATGGACATGCCCCCCTTGCAACGATATTTTCTTCCTATTATTAACATTAACGAATTGCCTGCTAAAATACAAACGTGACGCTTTTCAACTAAAAAAGGTTACCCTCCAGCGGTTGGTTGAACCGCCGTCAGGTAACCCCTCGTTTTCCCTTCGACTCTTGCTTTACTCCCCGCGACTCACGCGAAAGCCTTGGTCGGGACCGATACCGTTCGCCTCGAAATTGTTCACATACGTGAGCTCGCCGACCTCGCCCATCCAACTACCGCCCTTCACGACCCGGGTAGAATTGCTAGTACTCTCCGAGTCTCCGTACCCGTTCCAGCACCATTCCCTTACGTTGCCCGACATATCGTAAAGCCCTAACTCGTTCGGTTTCTTGGCTCCGATCCCTTGCGTTCGATTATGATTGTTTTCTACAAGCGGCCAATTCCAATCACCCGATAACGGTCTATCTCCGGCGTTCTGCCAATACCATGCGACTTCATCCGCATTATTGCTTCCGCTGAAGGCGTAACTCTTGCTTAGCTGACCACCGCCTGCGGCATATTGCCACTCCGCTTCAGTTGGCAATCGGTAACCGTTAGCGCCATCTATAATCGTAACCGTCCATTTTAGATTATCGTATTCGCTCGTATTTTTCGGGTCTTTGTTCGTTTTGTCTATATGGTAAACGGGCTTTAAGCCCTCTTGGATACTCCTTTTATTGCAGTACTCCACGGCGTCATACCAGCTTACCGTCTCAACCGGCAAATCGTCGCCTTTGAACTTCGACGGATTACTCCCCATTACCGCTTTCCACTCTTGTTGAGTTACCTCATACTTGCCGATATAGAAGTTCGATAAGGTTACGGGTTTCCCATAGTAAGTGGATTTCGCGTTCTTAAAACTCCCCCCTTTGACGAATACAAGGCTACCATTATCTTCTGTCTTCCCGGTCTTATCTTTCGAACAAGCGCTGACTATAACCATCATAGCTATTAAAAGGAATATCCATAGTTTTCTCATTGATAGATCTCCTTTAAAGGCATAGGAATCTCGTTGAAACAATAAGGCCGTCGGCTGCGAGACCGTCCGGCCTTATCGATATTAAAGAGCTATCACCAGACCGTTACGTTCGAGCTGCCGCTGCTTTGATACCCCTCTGTCGCCAACACTTGGTAAGACCAGCTGCTTCCCAGATTCATTCCTTTGCTCTTCCATGCGTTAACGTGGTTGCTAAAAGTGATCGCGACGTTGCTGCCGGTCGCTCTCTTCGACTGGCGGACGCTCCAGAACTGGGTGAACGTCTTGGTGCCGTCAATCGAAGGCGCGTTGACGCGTTGAGCCGTATAGATGTCATAGGTGCCGCCATCGCTGGACACGGTGCCTTTGAACGTTCCGGTAGGTCTGTATGTTCCCCAGCTATCGACGACGTAATATTCGATGAGCGAGTTTCTCGTCCACCCGTAGAGAGTCAAATAGCCGTTGCCGCTCGGCGACCAGACGCCGGCATTATAGTTGATCGTCCTAGTTGCCGAACCGGTATTCCAGCCTTTACCGACAACGAAGTTGCCCGTATTCGACCAGTTAACACTATAATTACCACCAGAACCATTGACAGCGTTTACAGTTCCACCGCCGTCAGTCCAATTTTGCCAGTAATCCGTCGCTGCGCTCGACGTTGCCGCAAACAAACCCAAACTCATGGAAGCTGCTAGACACACCGTTAACACTTTCTTATTAAACTTAAACATAATCTTTCCCTCCCAAAATGTTATACTCGGACACTACTTCCCTACGTACTACCTGCTACCTGTCGGATGCTTTTCTTGCAGTACATAACTCATGCCGTGTCATATTCCGTCAACTTCTGGCTTCCACCTCCTCCCTAGAAAATTATAGAAGGTAAGCGCATACATAAAAACGGGACAAACTAAAGATGTTCCCCCATTTTTTTAACTAATCTTAACAGAAGGCACAAAAAAAGACGCCTGGGACGGTCCCGCGCGTCTCTTCTTTGTTCTAGTACGCCTCAGTAGAGGAAAACCTAACGATACATCATGTCGTCCAGATCGCCAGATCTTATTTTATTTCTGTTGGAATCACATTTCCATTGCGCTCTAATAACGTCCATCGATTTGCCCGATTTACCGTTTCTCGCTAACCGAAACATAAAAATTCCGATATTATTCCATCGTATCGCCATGCGCGACAGTACACCCGTTTTATGCTTATAACTAAGATATTCGCGATTAATTACGAACATAAAGGTACTTTTCGAGGAGGGTGTTCTATATTCCCTTGAAACCATATGCTTTACTTTAACTTTATCTATTAAAATGCATTTTAAGCCTTCGGTTTTTGCCTTCTGATAATAAGAGTGAGAGAAATCCAAGTCTTCCGCGTATGCATAACCGGAAAATTTCTCGTCGAAGTTAAGTTTCCACTTATCTATAAGTGATTTTCTTACTACGAAGAAGTATCCCATAGCCCATTGGGTTTCAACTTCGCCTTTTACATCAGAGTGTGGAAAACGCCCTAACATGGATTTGGTTACATGACCGATGTTGCGATTTTTAAATGATTTTGTGCAAAAAAAGTAACCAATATAGCTCATTAACGAGCTTCTATCTGAAACCTCTTCATTCTCATCAATTCCAGCTATCATAGCTATTTTAGAATTACTCATCACCTTATAAATATTGATTAGCGTATCATCGTTTACATCAACATCATCGTCGGAGAAAATCATAATTTCATCATCGCAGTGCTTAATGGCCAAATTCCTCGCTCTAGTAAGCGATGGGATTTCTTGAAATAAATAAGTCGTTTTTGTTAGGTTCGAGTACTTATCTAATATATTTTGATTTAGTTGTCGCACTTCGCTATCCGGAGATTGATCAACGACAATAATGTGGGCGGGTATGTACTCTTTAGACATGAGGCATTCAATCGTTCGTTTGAATGATTGGTTACGGTTCATTGTAGGAATGAGTATACTTACCGGAACGATTTGTGACATAAAATTCTCCCCTTTGCGTAAACAAAATATAAATTGATGCACATTGTACATTCGCGATACGTTTTGTATTACCTTCTATTAATAAAAACTTAGTAAATGGATATCGTCATTTAGCGACAGCGGACATTGGTATCGGGATTTAATTGCTAATCAGGTTAGTCTGGGTTAATAGAATAAAGCCTCCAGACAAGAAAGATGACGCTCAGGATTATTCCTGGCGTCATCTTTATGTTTCCTATCTTATCGATAATTCAGCCCATTTGTTCTCCAACCACTTTTCAAAATCAGCGCCTTTATCGCCTTCGTAGGTGTCGTAAATATCGGATCTCATTTTCTGGAGCTTCTCTTTGAACGCTTCAAAGGAATGATCCTTCGGCAAGCTCTTCTTAATTCTCACCAAAATTTTGGTGATTCCGCCAATGGCCTCGCCTTGTCTCTTGGGCGGCAGTTGTACATCCTCTCCAAGTTGCTGGAGCTTGCGGAAGGCTGCCTCTTGTACGGAATACACGAGGTCGTTATTCATTCGATGCTTAAGAACGTCAATAATTTTCACGTGTTTCCACTGACCTAACTCTTCCACGGCCGCTAAACGATCTTTCCAGCTTGACGTCCGGTTCGCGGCTGACTTCAGCTGCTCATAATTGTCAGGTAGTTCATTTCCTAGTTCAATATCGCTCATCTTGTTCATCCTCTTCGTGACTTAATCGTCTCTATAATGAAATTAACAATCCGTTGTTGTTTTATACGTCAGCAACGTACAATACTGTACACGTGTCTGGTATGCAGTGTCAACACATGCTTGGTAGCCCTCGAAAAAAGGTTATCCCAGAAACGTCTCGATTGAGCGTTAACGGGATAACCTTTTTAAATTATGCGATATAGGAGTTAGAGTATGCGGCGCGCCGTGACGTAATGCTGGGACCAATAACCGGAGCTGATCGAATTGATCGCGATCCCGTTTTTGGACGGCGTATTATGAATCATTTGGCCGTTGCCCATGTAGATCCCGACGTGGTTGATTACGCCGTTGTTGCTGCCTTTCGTATCGAAGAAGACGAGGTCGCCCGCGCGCAAGCTGCCCTTGCCTACGTAAGAGCCCGCATTCTTCTGAGCACTCGTGCCCCACTTCAAATCCACGCCGACTTGGGCGAAGACGAACTCCGTGAACGACGAGCAATCGAAGATCAGCTTGGACGTATTGCGCACCCCGAAGGAGTAGTGTACGCGCCCTTGATAGCTCTTGGCAATATTAACAACCTGGGCGCCTCTCGAGCTGCTCGGGGCGGAAACGCTTGGACCGCCGTAATTCGTATATTTATCGTCGGCCGATATGTATCCGCTATTCCCATACTTATCAAAGACATGAAGCCAATAGCTGTTCGCCTGCCCGACTACGTGTACCATTTCCCCGGTCGAAATCATGCGAATGACGCCGGTGCTTGAGCTCGGGCCGACGCGAAGGTTAACGCCGAGAGTAACCTTTGTCTCAAGTGCGGTAGCGGCAGAAGCTTTCGGCGTAAGCTGGGCTTGTCCGATGCCGGAGACTCCGAAACCAATGACAGCGCTCAAGCTGGCGGCCAAGATGCGACGAATAATAGGCTTTGTTGTAGACAAGTGAATCCCTCCATAGATGACTGATGGAATCCACGATACCACAAATTCAGCCGCCTAATCTTTCCCACGAAGGAAGAAAACGCTGTCAGGGCGGGCAGTATTGATATTTATTAGAAAAGATTGAGAATTTCTTAATCTACTATAGGCAACAACTCTCCATAGGCAAGCAACGTGAAGCTATTGGCCGAAGCGCGAGGCGCATGGTTTAATCAGATCAGCGTAACGCCACAGGACAATCCCGAAAGGAAGAGAAGAATCGGAATGAACCAAGACAAGCTGTTGGGATTAAAGCCAGCCATGGGCTGGAATTCATGGAACACCTTCACCTGGGACATCAACGAACGACTAATACGAGACATCGCGGATTTGTTCGTGTCCGAAGGCTTTAAGGATGCCGGCTACGAGTATATCGTGATCGACGACTGCTGGAGCTTGAAGGAACGCGACTCGGACGGAAATCTGGTCGCCGATCCGGCCAAATTCCCTAGCGGCATGAAGGCGCTCGCGGACTACATTCATGACAAAGGGCTGAAGTTCGGCATGTATTCCTGCGTCGGCACCCACACTTGCGCCGGCTATCCGGGCAGCTTTGAGCACGAATTTCAAGATGCCTTGCGCTTCGCCGAGTGGGGCGTCGATTATCTGAAGTACGATTATTGCTTTAAGCCGCGTCAAGTATCTGGAGAGCTTATGTACAAACGGATGAGCCTTGCTCTGAAGAACGCCGGACGAGACATCCTGTTCTCCGCCTGCAATTGGGGAGAGGACAACGTGTACAAGTGGATTCGCGAATCGGGAGCGCACATGTACCGATCTACGGGCGATATACGGGACAACTGGGATTCCATTAAAGAACTGACGTTGTCGCAGCTCGATCAACAATGCTACACCGGGTCGTTCTGCCACAATGATATGGACATGCTAATCGTCGGAATGTACGGGGGCAGCAATAACGATTACATCGGCAGCAGCGGGGGTTGCACCGATACGGAGTATAAGACTCATTTCGCGTTATGGAGTATGATGGGGTCTCCGTTAATGATGGGTTGCGACATTCGCAAAGCCACCCCGTTCACGAAACGAATCTTGACGAATCCCGATCTGATCGCGATCAATCAGGATATCGAAGCCCGCGGCGCCTATCGCATCAAGCCTGAACCGAATTGGTTCCATTCGCAAGACGTGTTCATGCTGGTCAAAGTGCTGACGGACGGCGACCTGGCGATCGGATTTTTCAATCTGAGCGACAACGAAAGAGAGATCCCGCTGCTATTCTGGGACATGGGGCTGCCATACGCAGCCGGATATGCCTTGTCGCTCTACGACTGCTGGGAGCACAAGGAGCTAGGCCTGTTCAAGGAACGGTTCTCTCCGACCGTTCCGGCTCATGATTGCCTGGTCGTACGGGCTAAGCTGGTACGGTCCGACTCGGCGAGCAACGCCATATAAGCTGAAGGCGTGTAGGACGTTGCTCTTTTGAATACTTTGGAGAAATATAACGGATCGTTAAAGCCGACGGAGTACGCGATGGATTTGACCGACCAACCGACCGTCTTCAACAGCTCGCAGGCGCGCTCGATTCTGTAAGCCAGCAGATAGACGGATACCGACATGCCCGTCGCTTGCTTGAACAAACGATACAGATAGCTCCGTTCAATGTTCACCGCGTTCGCGATATCCGCGGACTTTAACGCCGATTTCCAATAATGATGTTCGATATACTTGATCGCCGCCCCCACGTAGTCCGTCGGGGCGGTCGTCTTTTCATTGGGATAGTACTCCATATAATAAGAGAGCAGCAGCCGTAATTGCGCATCGGAACGTATTTGGTCGCATAGCTTTGCTCCAGGGTTCCCGGATGACTGGTACAAAGGCTGCAGCGGATGGACAATGCCCGTAACCGTCGGACGATCCGGTTCGAGCAAAGTCATCGCGATCCATCGCCGCGCCTCTTCGCCCTTGAATTCATTCCACACATAGGCCCAAGGGTCCCGCGAATCCGGATAGTAATAGACTTCCGTATTCGGGAAGATCAAGAAGCTCTCTCCCTCGCTTAAGTGAAACACGCGCTTACGCGTTTCCAATACCCCTTTACCGCTGACGATATAATGCAACGCATACACGTCCCGAACGCCGGGGCCCCATTCGTGCCGGTTAGGCGGCTTGTATCCGCCGGCAACGTAACCTATATCGTAATTGCTGTAAGCACGTACGGCAGGCTTCTGCTCCAACTGCTTCATTCCTCTCTCCTACAAGAAAAGTCGCCGCAGGCTTCCGTCATCGGAAACCGTGCGGCGACCTTGAATATTTACTCAAACGCCCGTATATTCGAACCAGTCGAAGTCCGCGACATTGTCGCTAGCATGCGCGTTGCCACTCGCGTACATCCCGAGACATGCGCCTACGAAACCTCCGGCCACGTCCGTGCTGAGGATTCGTCCATCAACTTTATCCGCTAACGGAAGATACTCATCCGCTCTCGTACCGTAATAGAAGGAATAATCCTGCTCATGCGCCTCGATGGTCAAGTATAGCTTGCCGGCATCTACGGCTTGTTCGGCCAACACTTCGTCTTCGCCTTTCGAGCATTTCGTCAAGCGCAGCACTTTCGTTCCCTTCGACAGCAAATATTCGAATCGGAAGTGGAACTGACTGCTTTGCAGCACGACAAGCCCTGCCGATTCATGCTCGGCTTGCGGAACGAACTCCATTGCCGCGCGCGCGTTAAAACGGAGGTGCAACTGGCGTCTGCCGACAAAGCTAGGTTGCTCGTTGTCCTTCAGCGTCTGCGGACGCAGCTTCAGTCGAAGATGGCCGGGGCGCTCATCGAGACTCATGAACGCTTCTCTCGGCGTGCGAATGAACATCCATTGCATGCCTAATCTGGAGGTTTCGAAGTTATCGCAAGCTGGCGTCGCTACCCACCGCTGCTCAGGCAAGTTCGGCTTAACCTCTACCATCTCGACGATGGATTTTCCCGGTTTGACGACCGGCCAGCCTTCTTCCCAAGTAAACGGGACCAAGAACGTTTCGCGGCCAAGATTCCGGTAATACCCCCCATAGGGGCGGGAAGCCAGCAATACCATCCACCACTCGCCGTTTTGCGTCTCTACGATATCGGAGTGACCGACGTTAACGATCGGGTAATCGTTGCCCAAATGCCGATGCGTCAATACCGGATTCTTCTTGTAGCCGACATAGGGGCCGTATATGTGCTCGCTGCGAGCGACGGAGATCGCGTGATCCGGTCCCGTTCCGCCCTCCGAGATCAGCAGGTAATAATAGCCGTTGATCTTGTAGGTATGCGGTCCTTCCGGCCATACCGCGTCGCGCAGAGCGCCTCGCCATAACGAATGCTTCTCGCCGACCAGCTTCATCGTCTTCAGATCCAGCTCTTGCATCCAGATTTCCCAGTTGCCGAAATATTTCGCTCCTTCGGGAGCGGGTCTTGTGCCGGTGTAATAAGCTTTGCCGTCGTCATCGAAGAACAGGGAGGGATCGATACCTTCGGATTCCAACCAGTAAGGATCAGACCACGGACCGGAAGGATCCGTCGCGGTCACGACAAAGTTGCCCTTCTTGCCCACGATCGTATTAATTACGAAATACGTGCTTTCATGGTAACGAATCGTTGGCGCAAATACGCCCTCGGACGGACGAACGCCATCTAGATCAAGCTGCGACGGACGATCCAGCACATGACCTATCTGTCTCCAGTTCACCAGATCCTTGCTATGGAAGATCGGGATGCCCGGAAAATACTCGAACGTGGAAGTTACCAAGTAGTAATCGTCGCCAACCCTGCACATCGAAGGATCCGGATAAAATCCGGGCAAGATCGGATTATTGAACGTTGTCATATCCATCACTCTTTTTCGTGTTAAATTTATGTTCTCTATCTATAGAAGTTACGGTATGGAACGACAATCGACAACCTGTCTAACTTCAGTCATTCGAACCGCAGTTGGAATTATATCTTTCCGATATAATAAGTCTCCGGCGGTCCCAGATAGCTCTCCGGCGGATTCTTGCCGATTGGGTAGATGACCAACTTCTCGAGTACGAATCCTGGACTCACCGCATAGATCCTTACTTTATTCAATCCGTTACGGCAGACTGCCTCAGAGCTTTGACGTCGAATATTATCGAGTACGCCGGCAGCCCATTCGCGACTTGAAGATTCTCCTACTTTCAAACCTTTGGATACGGCATTCACCACATCAATCAGTCCATCATTAACTTGAACACCGTAATATAATGTATTGTCCGTCGTTACCGGATTAGAAGGCTGCATATACAATTCGACCTCATAGGCTCCGGCTTCATGAACGACGAACTGGTATTCCAGATAAGGCGCATCTTCACCAGCCGTAAAATACCGAGTAGTCGGGAATGCCTTCAGTGCGGATAATGTCCTGCCATACCCTTCGATCACCTGAAACTCGGCTGCTTTGGCATAATAGTGCTCAGCCTCTATGGATACATAACCATGGGTATCCACGTAAGTTTTGTCCGGTAATCCGCTTGTTTCCGGCTGCTTGGCATCTACGATAATCGTACATTGTCCGGTCGGAATCTTCACCACGATAGTCGCTTCGGTGTCATGATTCATTTGACTGCGGTCGATACGAACCGTAATCTTGTCCACGGCTTTGTGGGTACCGTCTAACATCCCCTCATAACCGGAACAAGTTAACCATGGCGCTTCGCAAGAAATCTCATAGGGAGCATCGAGATCGCTTAAGCTATGAAGGGTAAAAGAAGCCTCCGTAATATCCGGCTGTCTGAAGTCCTTCATATATAGCGTATGGACATGCCAAGCGCTACCCTCCGAACGCTGTTCAGTGCCGTCTATAGAGACGCTTAATCTTGCCTTTCTGGCCGGCATCACATGCATGAGAACAGGATACCTGCATTCATCCTCATTCCATTTCGTGAAGCCGATATGCTCCGACAATCCCATGCCGTACCATCTGCCGTTATCGATCGCGTGATATTCATCCACAAGCTCCCGATCCCGCAGCATGCACGCTCTGATCTGCTCGGCCAGTTGATTCGCTTCCATGCGATTAAGCTTTGCCGCATAATGATTTTTGCCGGTCAGCAGCTGCATCTTGTTCAGATTCAGGTTTCCCATCGCCGGATAATACACCAAGGAGAAGAAGCCGAACTTCGCCTCGTCATCCATCTTCGCATACAGTTCATTGGCTTCATCCATGAGGTTCTCGATCTCGGCAAGGAGGTTGTCGGCTTCCCGATAATGAACCGGATGATACACGTCCGCATTCATGGCCTCCGGTTTGCGATTGTGCGCGAGTTTGGTATACCCGTCTATAAGATGATGGATTTTCGCCCGATCTTGTGCCTCGCATACAGACCCGAATTGCTGCTCGATCCATAACCGCGTATATTCATCGGTCTTATTAATGGCATTGGTTCCCCATCGGTCGAAATCATAGGCTAAATCCAGAAAATAAGCTAAAGGGAATTCCTGCGTACAGATGTCGCCCACGTTGACAATCCACAAATCGCGGACGCCAAAATCGTAGGCCGTGCTCATCTGCTCCCATACCTTCGGCAAATAGGCGCTATTAACCCATTCATAAGAGATCGGTCCGCCATGGTAGTCAAAATGATAGTACATCCCATAGCCGCCCTTATGAGCGCGCATCTCCTCGGTAGGCAACGTTCGCAAATTACCGAAATTATCGTCGCAAAGCATCAGAATGACATCGTCTAAATCCGCCGAGCCGATTAAGCCAGGTGTATTTTCATCCCCATAGAAAAACGGCTCCACCTCTTTATACAACGCCAGCATGCGAGGGACTTGATCCAGCTCAGGGTTAACATGCTCCTTAATCAAGCGATTTTGCGTCCGCAGCACATCGCGAAGCAGGTTGATGTTATCCGCAAAAGTGGCTCCTTTGCCCATAATCGCCGTATCCGCCTCGCCGCGCATCCCGACCGTAATGACATTCTCGAACTTCCCGCTTCGTTTCAGACCATCCGCCCAAAACCGGGTGATGCCTTCTTCATTGGTTCTGAAATTCCACGCATCGCCATAGATCGAATCCTTGCCTCTTAAATACTTGTACTCATCCCCATGGCGCAGACACGGTTCATGGTGGGAAGCTCCCATCACTACGCCGTACTCATCCGCCAACTCCGAATTCGCCAGTCCCGGGCCATCGTCGTGGAACCGAGCCGACCACATCGCCGGCCACAGATAATTCCCTTTCAAACGAAGCAGCAATTCAAACATGTGATCGTACGCTTGCGCATTAAATCCGCCAAAATGCTGATGACACCAAGTTCCGAAAGCAGGCCATTCATCATTAATGAAAAATCCCCTGTAACGGACCGACGGCTCTTTCGATACAACCTTGTAACCGTCGTCTAGAACAAATTCCTCTTGGCGCCGAGGCTTAACGCCGCTCCAGTCTACATACGGGGAAACCCCTAGCATCTCCGACAGACGGAATAGACCGTATATCGTTCCTCTCTTGTCGCTTCCGGCAATAACAAGCGCTTTGCCTGCTTCTGTCCCGGGAGCATCTATGATCTGAAATAAATAGACTTCATTCTTACCTCTGATCTCCTCAAGGTCAATCAACCCTTGTTCTGACAGACTCGTAAGGACAGGGCTTCGGTCGATCGTTCCATAGATGACCGCACAGGAGGCCAGTTGATCGAGTTCCTCTGCCCACGTCGGGAGAATGCCAAAGACCAATTCGATATCCTTCATTACCTTGTCGGCGACTTTGTGAACCCCGCTATACGCTTCCTTTTCCCGAAGAAACAATGCGCCTTCATTTATTATTCGCTCATTAATTGTAAAATTCATGTCTTTCTCCTTAGATGTTATTCACGCTATGCTGCTGTTCCACGTGTCCAATAGCCTTATTATACAAGCATTGATCTCATCTATTATTTAGTTAAGTATAGAATAAGGGGTATAAATTAAAGTAGTTTCGGTTCGTAAAAAAAGAACAACCCTTTGATGGGTTGCTCCTTCACTTCATCCGGTATACCTGAGGCGTATTTTTGCAACATTGACGAAAACAAAGAATTCATTTCTCCTCCACGATGCTCCTTGAGGCAAACAATTCCTTTATAACATCCTCATCGCCATATCCATAGGGACAAGCATCAGAAGGACGGTTCGCGCTGTAATACCAACGGTAAATATCATAGGAGTCCTCATATTTGGCGTATGCAGTAATATATTCAACCGGCGCAAGCTCTGCAAGTCTATCTGCAGTCAACGTATTCGAAGCATAGGTCCTCTTGAGGCTTTCCGTCATGATGCGGCGGGACGGCATCTGAACCCAACCCTCAGGATAACGCTCATTCACCCATTGATCTATGTAGCGGAGAAACTCCGCACGAGCATCGTCTCTGAGAAGCGCAAACCATGTGATTTCGTCATAGCCCCAGGCAAAATGGCTATCATGATCCGGCACCCCGCGAGCACGACTGCGACCGAAATTATCGAACTCCACGATAAAGGGCATCGAATCGGCCGCCCAGCCGCTTGGGGATACTCCCGCCGCGCTGCGTGAGAACAACCCGTCCGAATATCCCTCTTCGCAGATACATTCCATTGGACTATCGATGACTTCCTTCAAGCGGATGGGGAAGCAATTATAGTCAAACAGACTGACACCGTCCACGCTGATTCCGTGCGTATGCGCATCGCATAATACATAATGGCGGCGAGCATGCTTGGCGGCATAATCCCGTATCATAGCCATTACTTCTTTGAAATACCGGAAGCCCGCATCCTCCGCGCCGATCAGATGCACCTGTCCGAAATGAATGCCTTCAAAGCCTGCATGGATATAAGAACATGCTCTGTAATAAATCCATAAACGGGATTCCAAACGGTTGATATCCTCCACCGAGGAGTCCTTCCCCCATTGATTGAGATACCTGCCATTTTCAAAAATCATACTTTCATAGGAGAAAGTACGGTCCTCCCTATCAAGCCCGAAAGCTTCAAACACCCATGCGGGTATTTTTACCGAGTTTACGAAGCTTTGTTGAATGCATTCGAATACGCAGGCTTGTAATATAAAATCCGGATCCACCTCATGCGCGCGGTCTGCACGTTCCTTCGCAATCCGGTAATGCCGCTCATCATCCGTGCTGTCCCATACATAGGAAGCTCGTCCAATAAACTTGGCGCCCTCGTTCTTCAGCATCCGAATATCGTCCTCGAAGGTTGACGAAGCCAGACTGTTATCCTCGCCAATGCCGCAATGGGTTACCGCGCGCGACAGATAGTTGTTTAAAACTTCTCTCGATATATATCCGTCAAAAAAGAAATCCATATATACATCTCCATTTCTTCAATCCTGCATTTTAGATGTTAGTATATCGAACTATTTCCTTCGTTATAATCAAAATAGATGACACAACTATAAAAAAAGAAGACCTCAGCCAGCGCAGTCTAGCTTGAGTGAGGAATAAGATCGCGAACAAGTTTTGATAGCGCCCATGCAAAAGAAGGAGGCACCTTGAATAGGTGCCTCCCTCTTAATATTAAGCGTTGCTAGACATTATATACTGGTACAGCTTATTTTCCACGGCATGCTCTAACATCATATTCATAGTTACAACAGGCAGTTGTCCGCCATCCTTACCTGCCATCGTCGTTTCCTTAACGGTCTCAACATCAGGAGCAGCTTTGCCTAAATAATAAAAGTCGCTACCTTCGTCGTCGTCCTTTTTAACAAAAATATGAATGGAAGTATGATTGCTTTGCGCATCAATTATTTTCTTAACTTCATCGGAATGTAACGTACGGTTACTTCTCGTAAACCACTTAAAAGTAGTCGGGTTTAGCAACTCATCTCCGTAATTTATACTTGAATCCACTTCTTCGTGCTTATGATAGGTCACGAATATCGGACATGTCTGATACTTGGTCTTATACCCATACATTGTGCTGCTTTCGTCGCTCTCCCAGTTAAGAAGCCTGCAGACATCTTTACGAGTATACTTCTGATGCAGTGTTAAAGGTTCGTATTTAATATAAGCGGTGCCTTTTTCCCTTGCAGTACGAACCACATCAACGAACATGTCTCTAAAATGGTCACTCGAATCCAATTTGTTCTGTAGAGCTTCATGGAAGCGAATTACACCATCCGCTCCATACATGCAGATAGGGTGTTCACCAAATTTAGCTTGATGAGCTTGTATATAAAACGAAAGATCCATAACTCTGCGCACGGACGCTAGAGTAGATGAGTCTACTGCACATTGTTCCTCTATGAGCCTGCGAGTAAATTCCCCTTCAGTGATTTCTCTTTGTTCAAGTAATTGTTCCAATAAAATGATTTCATGAAGACGCTTGCCATTCATCACTTCATTAGAAAGCATCATAAGAACCTTGTGCTCATAATCCGTTAGTTCAGGAATCTCTACTTTCAGTCGTTCTAGAAACTTTTGATAGTTATCGTAATTTTTTACGAGTACGACTGGATCAATCGAATCGTTCTTGATGAAGTCGTACAGATACGGTAATCGTCCCAAACGATTTTTGAGTTCAACGAACTCATCTCTAAGCTTTTTGAACTCGGTAAGATTGCTGTTTGAAATCGATTTATAGATCAGTGCTTTTGCCACTTCTTCGAAGTTGATGTTGGAAATCCCTTTGATATAGCTCGTGTCTTTCATATGTCGACGAATATTATCTTTGTTGAGCGATTTGTCTCCTGACAATGCAATCGGAATTAGATAATTGTTCTTGTAATTCCCAATAAAATCAATAATGGTGACATACTCCTTGGAATCATGCTTACGTAGTCCACGACCAAGTTGCTGAATAAAGATAATGCTGGACTGCGTATTCCGTAGCATCACAACTTGATTAACAGCAGGTATGTCTATCCCTTCGTTAAAAATATCCACCGTAATGATATATTCTAGCTCACCTTGTTCAAGGGCCCTGATTTGCTTTTCCCGGTGCTCAATGCTGTCGTCCCCTGTTAATGGAATCGTCCGGTAGCCTCTCGCATTTAATCTCCGCGAGAGCTCAACCGCTTCATCCTTACGGCTTACGAACATGAGGCCCCTAACTTGAGTGCCAGAAAAACCGTAATACTCAATTTTACCGACGATATGTTCCACACGTTCATGTGTCACAAGTTTAGACAGCATCGTGGTATCGTCAATTATATCCCCATCGAATTCAAAATCCGTCACTCCGAAATAATGGAATGGACATAACATGTCCTCCTCCAGCGCTGCCTGCAACCTAATCTCATAAGCAACATTATAATCAAACAATTCATAGATATTGAAATCATCCGTGCGCTCAGGGGTAGCAGTCATGCCCATAAGATATTTCGGCTTGAAATAATCGATAACTTTACGATAGGAACTTGCTCCAGCTTTATGTACTTCATCGATCAATATATAATCAAATGCACTTGGATCGAACTGTGAAAGCGTATCCGATTTCGAGATTGTTTGAATGGTAGAAAAGAGATATTTGGCTCCGGTATCTTTGTTCGTACCTGATAAGAGACCATACTCCCCTTCATCCCCACCGACAACCTTAATGAAATCAGACTTTGACTTCATTAATATTTGCTCCCGATGTGCAATGAACAGCATCCGTTTCGGAGAATAACTTCTTACATCGAATGCCGCAAGAAAAGTCTTCCCTGTGCCCGTTGCCGAGATAACGAGTCCCCTATAATGGCCTTGACTACGAAGATTTGCAATATTGCTTAGTGCAGCACTTTGCATCTTGTTGGGCTCGATGATTTGAACGTCTTCACTTTTGGTTATGTACTTCTCATATACAAGCGCAAGTTCTTCCTGAATAACTTTCTTGGCTGCGAATTGCACATAAGAGGTCTCATAGGCTTTTATCCAATCTTCTGACAAAGGCATTGAGGTTGCCCAAACGAACTCGAATTGGTTGCGAATTTGCTCAATAAAATACTCGGTCGGCAATAGACGCAGCTTTACATTCCATTCATAGTTTACCTTTAAGGCATTAGCCGTAAGGTTCGTACTCCCAATAATTAAGGCATAATCCTCCTGTGAGTTGAAGATGTAGCCTTTGGAATGGAAGCCCGCTAAATCGGATAAACGGACCTCTAAGTTTTCAATTTTAAGCAGTTCGTGAAACACCTTAGGATGATTAAAATTCAAATACGTAGATGTCAGGAGTCTTCCCTTAATCCCTTTTCTCTTCAAATCGAGGAGTTGTGCCTTCAATGTGGCCAAACCGCTTTCCGTAACGAACGCAACGATGAACATAAATGACTTACAGGAGGTCAGTTCTTCAATAATTTCATTCAGCACGTTCTCTTGCGTATTCGGATCGTTGATCAGAAGCCTGGGAGCAGAATTCAATTGCTGACCTCTTAATTGAGGTACTAATTGATCGTAAATGGTTATGGCTTCGCTGGTCACATTGAACACCTCGTCACAATTGTCAGAACGGCAATGGTTGATTCATAATCTTCGCTATGGCCGGTATATCAGCAGGCGCCCAATCCAATGAATTCAGTTCTGAAACATGAAGCCATTCTATGCTCGCATGTTCAGTCAGCGTAGGTGCTCCCGAGAGAAGCTTGCAATAGAACGTCGTTAAATGTACAACTCCGAAATCATATTCATACGCGGTATACTCGACTTGTTCGCCGATCTCCACGGTACAGTTCATTTCTTCTAAGATTTCTCTTCTTAGTGCTTCCTGAGGAGTCTCTCCCGCTTCGATCTTGCCTCCAGGGAACTCCCACTTCATTGCTAGTGATTGATTTGCTCCCCTTTGTGCACACAAAATTCGACCATCTTGCACAATTACCGCACCAACTACATATATTTGTTTTTTCATACTTCCTCCTGGAGGTAAACTTTTCAATAATCATACTTCTGATTAGGGGGCGAGGGCAAATACTAATGGTTAAATTGCCAATCGTTGTTATCGTTGTATTCGCTGACCTCATTATCAGGGGATAGCCTCCAATAATAACAATTAATCAAATATATTAGACTCTAAGAACAATTTAACTAGACTCATTGGTTTTATCCTTTACTTTGCTAATATGCTCAGCTCTTATTACGTTGTCTGTAATATTTGAGCTTTGGATTATTTCATATATCTTTTGAATTTGGTCATTAGTCAATAATGCTCTGTCCGAAGTTGCTCGAATCCGGTTAGACTTACGATTAATAAACTCGGAAAGTTCGGTATCATAAGCAATCAGCTCATTTGATTCGATTTTTCGTAATTCTGGATCAATACTAAAGCGACAACGCATTGTAAATGAAATTAAGGAAATGAATAATAGATCAGAGTATTCATTCAAAACTTGTTCAAGCGCTTTGATATGTCCATAGTTTTGCATTAAAGGATTGTACATGTTGAATCTATTATTGACGCGCCAATACTTATCAGATCGACCACCTTTAATTTCTCCATTGTAATTCTTTGTCTCAATGACGAAAATTCCTTGTGGTGAAATTACAACATGATCAATCTGGGAATAACCGGTGCGTGATTTTTGATTATTTATCATAATATCACTTATGTATTTTGTGCCTTTTGGAAGTTGATCTAACTGAATATTAATTTTATATTCCCCTAGCTCTCCAATCCTGGATGATTCAATTTTCCTTTTCTTTGGAGAATCTGTCTTCGAAAGTTTAGAGTTAATAACTGACTTCTTTTTGTTCTTTAGCTCATCTGCTGATTTGAACCAATCTAGTATTTTCTTAAACATGATGAAGAGTCTCCTCTGTAATGTCTGATTAAATGAATTGATATTAATAATTTGTCTAATACTCGAGCATCCAATTGATGCATTCTAAAACGGTGTTCCAATATTCAGCAATTGACAAGCATATGCATATATCGGAATGATGAGGGTAAATTCGACAAAATAGTTGTAATCCCTTTTCCAACTAAAAAGGAGACGCGATTCTTTCGCGTCCCACTTCGTCCCCCTGCTATCTCAACCACTCAATCCTCTGATATATCAAAGAAGCCACACACTCCACATGTGTCGAGTGCCGAGTGTAGCGCATTACTTTAAAAATATAACCGCCCGACATACCGGCGATTTATTTACATTAACTTACATCAGCAAGCAGCTCATTAAGGATTTTAGACGTGCCCGCGAAGCGATAATATAACTTAACAGTCCCGTCTGCAGTAACTTCGATTTTTTCAATGAATCGACTAATCACTTCACGATTGATCTCCTTAAATTCCAAAGCGCTCACTACGATTCCTTTAATCTTGTCCAATACACTGGCGTCTACCGATGTTGTCAACGCAGCCTCAAGTTTTTCTTTATTATGCAATAGCTTTTCAATCTCTTCATCTTGCGCGGCTATATAGTCGTCATAATCTGCTTTGGTGATTGCTTCCTCAAGATACTTCGAAAGAGCTTTACTCTTCAGCTTTCTGATATTTTCGATTTTAACTGCACAAGCCTTAAGTTCTTTTTCAAGTTTGACCTTTGCCTTTATGAACCTATCCCTTACAGCATTGTAAAACGACTGATCATCCAAAAGTTTGGAAAGCTTCTGCAAATCCCCTCTGATGATTGAAATCAGGGTATCCTCCTTAATGCGGTGTTTGGAACAAGCTTTATCGCCAAGCTTGTCACTGAGACCACATATGTAGCATGCGCCATTCCGCTTATAGTGGAATCCACTACCGCAATCGGGACAAAAGATTACCCCTGTAAAGAGATGCACATTCTGATGCGGTCTACTGCATACATCTGGATTACTGACAGACTTCTTACGATTGAACGCGATTAATTGCTGTACAGATTCGAATACATCCCTAGAAATAATCGGCTCATGTGTGTTCTTTACTACAATAAACTCCGTTTCCGGCTTATTCTTACGGGACTTATTTGTAACACTTATCGTACTTTGACGTCCCTGTACCATGTCCCCCGTATAATGAGGATTCTCAAGGATCTTACGAACGGAGGAGCCATGCCAATAAATCGTTTGCTTCTTCTTATTTGCAAGCATTGAAGATGTCGGTACATCTTGCTCAAACAATTCGCGGGCAATGGCATCAAAACCCTTTCCCTCAAGATAATGTTGGAAAATCCGTTTTACTACCTCGGCTGAGCCATCATCACTAATGTACAACTTGCCTTCACGCACTACATAGCCGTAAGGAGCAATCGAACCTTTGAATTGTCCTTTCTTCGCCTTTGTCTCCAGCGCCATCTTGATCCGTTCACTGGTACGCTGGGCTTCTTGCTCATAAATCCAAGCGAATAAACCAAACATATGCGTGTTGCCCGTCGTCGTATCAATCGCGCCATCCAGCGTGACCAAATGAATATGATGCTTCTCAATGACTTCCTTAATCTCCAGTGCGAGTCGTTGGTTCCGGGCAAGTCTCGATAGTTCCTTCGCCAAGATAATATCGAACTTTCGAGCTTTGGCGTCGGCAATAAGCCGATTCATTTCTTTTCGATTAAACTTGGTGCCACTTTCGGACTCCGTGTAGATCTTGCAGACATCCCACCCCTTTGCCAAACAATAGTCTTCAAAATAGTCTTTTTGGTTTTGCAAGGAATTTTCCTGCACTTCTTTCTCCGTCGATACTCGTCTAACAATCGCTGCTTTCATGCTAGGCTACCCCCTCATGAGAAGTAGCCGCATTTACCGTGTCGTGATGATAACTCGGATGAACAGAAAATTCCACTAATTCTTTTATAAAGCTGTCAAGAATTGCTTCGAACGAAACAGCGCTATCATCGTTAAAAAAGCGCTCCACTTTAGGAAGTGTTTCCTTGAAACTTTCCGTTACGTCAGTACCAGCATTCATTCGTATCACACTCCATCAATGAAATGGGGAGTAATGAACTCCTGAGTGCTGTAAAAAATCTTCGAGGATAGATGCCTGACGTGAATTTGGTCGTAGCTACCCGATATCATCGCTGATATACCAATAAAAATAGAACAGCCTGTCACGACAAGGATACATACTCACATCCTTGGTGATTAGCTGTTCTTTTTCATCCATTATGAGGATTTTCTTTTGAAGCATCCCGATCTCGCCTTTTCCACAAAGCCCGATAAATGACCGATGCGCTTACGCCCGTTGCCTCTCGAATTTCAGATAAGGTTAGAGATTTCGCATCATAGAGCTTTAAGGCTTGTTCCAATTTCTTTTTATCCATGGGCTTGCGTCCCCCGACTCTACCTCTCGCCCGAGCGGATGCCAGACCTTCTCTTACTCGCGTGTACGTAATATCGCGCTCGAAAGCCGCAATAGCCGCAAGTACCGTCAGGATGAGCTTCCCTGTTGCCGTCGAGAAGTCCAAACGTTCCTTAATGGAAATGAAGGCGATATTACGAACTTGCCAATCTTCTAAGATTGCAAGTAAATCTTTTGTAGAGCGAGACAACCTGCTCAACGATTCCACGATCACCGTATCGCCCGCTCTTAATATGCGCTGGAGTTGATCCAATTGAGGACGGTGCAACTTGGTTCCACTTATTTTATCAGTGAACACATCCGCCTCCAACACTCCGAATTCCTTCAAAATATCCAACTGACGTTCCAAGCTTTGTGCGTCCGTTGAAACTCTTGCATAACCGAACAGTTTGCCAGTCATGATCATCACCCCACAGCCCAACTTTTGGAATTAGCCCCCAGAGCGCCGCGCCGCAATCCCCGAAACAGGCAACAGGCTACATTGCCCGAAACATAGTACAAGACAATTTGTTTTAGACAATAATTCAGGCAAAGCCAGAACCCCGAGAAAGCCCGACATATACGTCAAATCGCGCCCTCACCCCAAACCACAGTTTGAGACAAGCCCGTGCCAGAAAAAACTCCCCTTAAACCTTAGCGAAAGGGAGCGGACAAAGTAAAGCCAATTGAGCCTTAATCGAGCGGACGGATAGACGTAATATCCAAAGCGCGAACAGTGACGAATGTATGATCGCGCGATAGTTCTGGCAAGGTCATTTCAGTAAAGGAAAACGGATTTTGCCACGACTCCTGTACCTTCTTCACATCCGCCGAATTCTTCGTATCCAACCACTGAAACAGGATATCCTCACGCAACGAAGTCACGAACTGATATTCCTGCCCGTCTTCCACATACTTGATCATCACATGGTGTCTGCCCAAAAATCGGATGATGCTGTCAATAAAGTTGGCAATTGAATACATCGGGATGACGATGGTGTCCTTCTTATTGGTATTGACTTTCGCCTTGAAGATCTTAAACCCGCCGCGATCCGGCACTAACTTCACGAACTCAAATATACCGCTTTGTAACTCCGTATGGCTCGTTAGCAGTTGCTGTTCATAATCTTCAACTTTCTTTCTTTTCTCCGTCTCCGCCAATTCATGCGAAAAGGCTTGAATCACCTCATAACTCTTTGTTGCAAAAAACGTATCCATCCCGTTCTTCCTGCTAACCTCGACATAACAAAGTGCGCTGTTGAGCATATAAGCGTAAATAAGCGGTAGTTTATAACGTTGCTCGAACCCAATTGGAAGCGGCAAACCGCTTTGCCTTAGCTCGACTGCACTGTAAAAAGCAACCCCATCGTCCAGTGTTCCCCGCTCTGTAATCATTTCAGAGATATCCACAGAGCGAAAGGGGGTTATCGGCTTGCGACCGCACGTGATGAGCAGCCCCTCCTCCACGCCTCGTGAATACATGTCACGATGAAAAGCATTATCGACACTAAGTGCAGGCACATTCGGTACGCCATTGATCCGAAAATAAGCATGTTCATTGCTGACCTGATTATGTTTAACAACCACCATGTCAGAACCCCCAATCGTTTTTCCTTTCGATAAATATAATTCTTTATTCGCCGTCCACTCCCAAGACGAACAGTTTATCCGTGACATCGTCAAGAATCTGACCCCGCCCATTGACCTTATCCTCGCGCTTGCTTCAATCTGCCTATGGCTTCTGCCACGCTAATGTTACCGTCCAAACAACGGATCAATGTATCCCGTTCCTGAACGTACATCGGATCAAGCGAAGTTATGATGTGGAGCAACATTTTAAGTTTTTTGACATCATACGATCCCACCAACTTCTGTACGTGCCATCGCGTGAAAAAAACAAGCAATTTTAACTCGCCTAAGCAAGTCGTCAGATCAACATCTGGAATCTCCTCAGCGTCCGGCATGGTTTCTGAGAATCCTTCCAAACATAGATCAAACGGCTCACTGCGACCAATCGCGATCAAAAATTCCCGTTCTGCTGCTTCCAAGTCACCCCGTTGCAACAACAAAAGGGAAGTCCCCATTTTTTCTTGCAGTTTCTTGGAAGCATAAGAGACCGAAACCTGTAATGAGTTCAGTGATATGCCAAGCTTCTGAGCTACCGCTTTATATTGAAAATTGCTTCTTAAAAATACCCTAATTTTCTCTTTGGTTTGTCGATGAGTAATCCATTCGAAGCTGTTCACATATGCAATCAAGGTCGTTAATAGTTGAAGCTTCTTCGCTTCAAACCGCAGTTCTTCCGGTTGCGTTAATGTCTCCAGTTTCTCTTTCGTCATCTGAAATTCCTGATCGAGCTTTCGGAACATATTCATCCGTCATACCTCCCCGTCCTTCAGATTAAACAACATCTAGCATGGGCTTAAAAAAAGCACCCGCCGCGCCAAGCAATACTTAAACAAAAGCTTGGTGTTTTTTAATAGCCATAGTTGACCGTGAATCAACATAGCCGCACGTTCTTGCGGCGCAACTGGTAAATATATTGCAGCTAACAAATAAAGCAGTCCATTTGACTAAGTTTCCGATTTAAGTAATACAACTTTTTCTCCTGATTCGAGTCGCCGTCCACAGTAACTTCTCCTCATACAAAATGATCTGAAAACGATACCCAAAGGTACAGTTTTCAGATCATTGAGATATTCGTCGTCTCATTATTGGCTTACATTTTTGAAGTCTCGATCCTGATTTGCTTCAAGTTTTCGTGATCAAGCCGTACTGCGGTTGGGTGAAACCCACTAACATAAAAGCCTCTACGTTTCGGATTCAACTGCGTGATAAATCGAATGTTGTGCAGGAGATTAGCATAACCAACATCATCTGTCTGAAGGATGTGCTGCTTGATATACTCGAAGCATTCGACTTGATGCTGAAATTCAGGTATCAACTTTGCATTTTCGCTGTTTGTCACTTTCACCACTTCACCATATAGATTAAGCATAGGATGAAGCTTATGATGAGGGACATCGTTAGGATTAAATCGTTGTCCATCTGCCAATAATAATAACTTGCCCAAACTACGCGTGAACCTCAGATGAGGTATATGGTCAGCTATAATATTAACCACTTTATAAGAAGGGATTGTAACACGATCGATCGGATCTAGAATAATCCTGCTTTCTCCGATAAACCTCCCCAAGTTCGGATTTCTATTTTCATAAATAGCGGCTAGTTCGTGCTGATCCTGAGTAATGAACCCCAGTGCCAAATCTTCAAAGACGACTGTTTGGTTGCGCTTTGATCTGGCATACGAACCAATATGGAAATCCAGATAACTTCTAAAACAATCCGGTACAATCAAGGTTTCAATGAGTTTTTCGTCTACCTTAAGCGGATTGCTATATTCATTCATTTTGCATAGCCTCCTCTGGATGGGGGACTGTCTACGCCGAAGCGTAGACAGTCCCCTGCTGTTAATTCCGCTTGAGCAGCCTATCAAGCGATGTCTTTCGAAGCTTCGGTGTTTGATCGTACCAAGGAATAGCACTGTATTTAGGATAGAATTTGATCGGAACGGATGTTCCAGCGCCACCCAATCTGTGCTTTAGAACGACTAGCTCCATATTGCGGATTGGTTCTAATGCGGCTGCACGTTCATCAAAATCGGCATTTTCGACTCCTTCATATTGAATGCCGAGTATAAGATCAGCGCCGAATTCAATATCTCCAGATTCCTTGAGACTTTCCATCTTGATCCCGTAATGGTACGAACCTCGGTTGACACTCGAAATCGCAATGATGATCAGCCCCAGTCTCTTGGCTGAGGACTTCAGTTCTTTGACCAAAATATCGAGGCGCTCCTTGGCGTTGCTGGCTTGCTCCACTTGAATGTTTTGGAGGTAGTCGATAATCACAACTGTATAATCGTTTGTTCCGTAGGCGCCGTATACTTCAAGTAACATTTTGATCTGTTGGAGATCTCGGCTGAACTCATCACCTTCAATCCGCAACATTTTTGCATTTTTCTGAAACTGTTCGCATGCTTGATGGAAGAGGGGAGAAGCCATAACTTGCCCTCCGAGAATTTGCGCCGCGCTAAAGCCTTGTTCGCCTGCACCATGATACGTATGTCGACTAACGGCTTTGCTGATCGTCTCCTCCTCCGACATATCGTTACAGAGGTACACCGTTTGGACGCCTGCAGAGCTAAATTGCTCTGCAAGCTGGATGGCAAACGTAGACTTTCCCATTCCCGGCGGTGCGGCAACAATGCTAACTCCCTGTCGAAAGCCGCCATTTAGTAAATCGTCAATTTCTGAATAACCTGTTGGAATCGCTCTCCCATAATCTTTGATCCGGTCAAGCATCATCATTAAATTGTTGCCATTGCCCAAGTTCTTCTCAAGAAGGCGCTCTTGCGCCTTCTTCACTTTTTCTTCATGTGACATTTCATCATTAGTCAGAATATTAACGATATTTTCCATTCCAACTCGCTCCTTACTTTTGTTTAGGAAATTCGATTCTCATATCCGCAATACCGAACTTCAGTAGTGGATTAGAAAATGTAGTCGTAACCGGATGCACTGGATTTGCAGGTTGAATGTGGCTAAGTTCGCTTGCAATTTGAAAAATCTCTTGAACTGAATTTGTTGTTTCATCAGGATCAAGTTGGTAGGACTCGTTCACATCTTTGGTGGAGTTAAGAAATTTTCCGATCCCTGCATCCGAATACTCATGCAAATAACCCCGAATCCCTTTTGCCCGTAGTTGCTCCAAGAGCTTTCTACCCGAATCTTTTCCGGCAGCGTCATTATCCATCAATAGAATCGGGTATAAACCATTCGAACGGATCACATTTGATTTTTCGAGCAGTTTTCCATATAACTTTGTTCCATTGAGGGCGATCGCAGGATAACCGATCTGCTCGAGGGTGATCGCATCAAGCGCGGATTCGACTACGAATAGGCAAGATTCGTTAATTTGCAGACGGTTGCTGTTAAACAGGGAAACGGGCACCCCTCTCATCAACCAAAACTTTTCTTTCTTTGAATCGAACATATTCCTCCTCACGATGAAGTCAGAAGAGTCGCATGGGATCACCAAATATTTGGTGCCTTTGTACTCCCAACACTTGAGGTTGTACTGTGCCGCACTACCCGCAGAAATCCCTCGTTGAATGAGGTAGTTTCGACTGTCCTCATCATTCCATGCTCGCCTATAATATGGACTGTTCAACGCCGAGAATGATCGACTTGCTGAAGCCGGGCGCTTCATATTAGAAACCGTATTCTTACTCGAAGGAGTCGCCTTGGTATTGACACGCATTGTCCGAGCAATGTTTGCGCCATCCTCAACCAACAACTCAATAGCTTTCAATTTTTGCTCTGCGAAGCTTTTAGCTCCAAAGAACAGTTTGACGAAATCGAACAAGTCTCTCGTCTCTCCCGGCTCATGACACGAAAAGCAATGGAGCACATGATTTCTCATCGTCATAGAAGGATGACGGTCATCGTGGAAGGGGCAATGTAAGTTGCGTTCAGTAGGAACTTGCGCTTGCTTCATTAAAGTGTCCAGTAGAGCTTTCAGCATCTGAACTTGTTTGTTCTTCTCCGCACCTTGGAACCTATGCTTCGGGATGCGAAGGAACGAATGCGTCCCATCAATCTCCAACCTTCTCAAGAATTCTTCGAGCTTGCGTATCCATGTGGCTCGGTTATTTACGATAACATCCGGTTTTTTATTGAATGATTTGTTCGGTCCCGCCACATCTAGCCCCCCGGTATCCATTATGCAAAATACGAATGACTGCTTTCGGATTCGTTACATCAAGTCGAGGAATCTGAATGTCAAGATCAAGCAACTCATCATAAAGCGCGGTCTTTTCTCTCATTAGATCAACGACAGGTTCAAATGCGCGTTTTAACTGTCGGTTCCGAAAGCCTGTCCTATGTTGTGTACTTGTCCAGATAGCAAGTAACTGTGGAATCCGCAACACCAGCTCTTGAAGCGTCATATGCGGCTTGCCCTGACGTCCGGCAGTCACAATCAGGTGTGAGAGTTCAATGACAATCACCGCAGCTGTTTTATTTCGTACCGCTACAATATCGGAGTGAACTTTATTCGTGTAATACCTTGCCCGATGACCATATTTCTCAAAACTTTCAGCCAGCATCATATTCAGCACATGGTGGAGATATTCACTGGTTAGAACGTATCTGCCGGCTTGTTGCTCTTCTATCTGCAGAAAGGGGAATACGCCTCTAGTAGGAATTTCACCGTAGACATACTGAAGGTGACGAAGTTTTTCAATGAGCTTAAATCCGTTGCCCCCTGTACTCACACCTAGGAATGAGCAAAGTTCAGATTCTGTCGTTTCTAAGCGGGCATTGTTACGCACGTCGCCCTTGCTGTACATAAAAGAGAAAAGAGCATAAGGTAAAATGGGCTCCTTTAACGACTTGTTAACTTCGGGGTTTGAAACGAGTGAAATAATCTGCTCGTAGCTCAGAGCAGAACCCCGACAATACAGACAACCGTTTTTGAGTACATAGTCATCAACCTTCGGATGAAAAAGTACCGCCTTAGACTCATTTTCTTCTGTTACGGCTGTACGTAACATATCCCGATAACCTTTTAATGTTGGGATCAGTAAACGCTCGGTCAATAAAGTCACGTCCTTTCCAATATATTTAGATAAATAAGCGAGAGGTCATGGCTGACGAGAAGACCAATCCGTTTTCAACAATCCTCAAGCTGGGAACATCACATGAGCGGATTTAACACTCGCCATACGCAACCAACAACTCGTTCCTTTTCCGGCATAGTCCTGCTTAAACAACCCCCCGCACCTCCTCAATTACACGCCTCATTATTTCGTGCCGGATACTTATATAAGCGCTCTCCGCAAACAACTCCAAAACGAAGATTTTTTAAGCTATCCGGTTTTTGCAACAACTACCCCATAAAGCGCCAACAATAATCCGACGTCCAACTCGCCCTGATAATTACCAAGACCATACTTCAACAGAATTTTCCGTACTCCATTCTTGCGCCGCGCAACTGAATATAAAAGTATCTCGCTCATCGAGCATTTCAGATCGTGAATCTCGGAAAAAACACAAAATAAAATAGGCGACCCGACTTTGTCGAGTCACCTATTATTCGATGTTTGCTACCTGTTTAGAAATCCCGAATAACCGAATATTCTCAGCCGGATTTGTACGCTTCATATGAACCAACTATTATAGATTTCAGCAACAAGTGAAACTGCAATGTTACCGTAATTTTCAAGTTTGTCGCCATTATACTGCTGTTTTTACGCATTAAATCTATCGAGAGATGAAATATACACAAACCGAGGATATAGCTGGAGAATTTATAATATTGTTGTGCGAGGGATCTTCCTGTACATTCCATTAGATAGCGTTATCGCGATAAACTCTGTCCTATCAAGGCTCGAGCCATGATCCGACTCCCTGATTTGTCGGACAATTTTATCGCGAAAATGAAAGATCATTATGGCGCATGGATGCCATAATTTCCAGCGATCTTTTGCTGACCCATTCAGCTCGCTCAGCCTACATACACTGAGCCATCAAACCGAAACTCCACAGTTTTCTTGCCATCTCGCACCGCCAAATTAATTTTCGCGCCGTTGACAGTAAATCATCATGGAGTGCATATACCATACTTTCGGATGCAGGGTTAAGAACTCATGGCTTAGTACTTGTTAACTTTAAAACCGACCCCTATTGCCTATATTATTAAAAGCCAAATACCAAGAGAGCCTATAAAGGAACGCCTATAAAAATAGGGAGGGCTACCGCCCTCCAAAACCCCTAATTTTTATAGGCTTGCCTTTCCGAATGGAACTAGCGAAGCTGGTTCCATTCCATTCCATTCCTTATAATTCTTCATTAATTCCTATTAGCGACCTTCCAACCCCCGATAAACCCAGTAGTATCAAGGGATTTCAAGTTTCACCGATACCAGTTCCCAAAATAAAATACCACTTCCCATGTAGCTTATTCAAAAGCAATAAAGTAAGCACGTCATTATAGAAGCCCAGTAACGCCACAAAACCGTCGTGTAAGGGAGAGGAAACTAGGGGAGGAGAAAGCTAATCCCCGAGCCGTAAAAGCCACAGAGAGCCATAGAACAGAGTTATAGACAATAGAAAGAAGCTACGGTAGCTTCTTCAGCACTGGCTACAGAAGCAAACAGAGAAAACACTAAGAAGACAGCGAAGATAAAAGACGCATACCTCTTCATGCTCATAAACTCCTCCTTAAATTGGTGGTGAATTTGTACTACAATAAAATAGTTTTATGTTTAAATATAAATGCCAAAGTCAAATGATCTCCTAAATATTCAGGAAAAATAAAGAGAGATGATGTCTAAATAGACACCATCTCTCTTACTAGGTATAAAGTACCAATTAAAAGTTAGGCTTAGACATCAACCAAGTGCTTCCAGATACGCCCGGTCTGAAACTTAGATTCTCTAAGCTATTACTAACCTTCTTGAAGCTTCCTGAACCAAGCTGAAACCAAGTGTCGTTCAACTTCAAGTACGCCTCTGCGTGACCACTACCTGCTACGATTGCGGTAGTGTAACCTTTTGCATCGAAGAAAGCTGAAAGAGTTTGTGCAGAAGAATCGCAATCGTCATCGAGGTTAATTAAAGTATCGTAAACTGACCTCGGGGAACCGTCTCCATTAATGGAACTGGCTTTTGAAGTATAGCTAAGAGCCAATCCTTGGAGTCTACTAACCTCAATGATGGTTTTACTGTCAACACCCGCTTTTACCAAGGCAGACAAGTTATTATCTGCTATAGTCAGCTTCCAATGTGCGTCAGAACCTTCCTCATAATTGGACGCTCTATCTCCTTGCAAGTACTTAAGATAGTACTCGTTATACCTATCCCCACCAAATTTGATTGCATCGAAGTCGCTTTTTAACGCTGAATCTACAATCTTCATAGACTCATCGTATTCCTTTTGGCTTCTGACCCCGTAATCATGGTCGCCGTAACGAACCTTGATCTGTACCCCGTACTTCCAGTAATCAGAGCCGTATTTCACCTGAGCATTCTCAATACCGCTGCCCTCGACAACATGTCCTGCTGTTCCATCGCTTATGATGGTAGCTGTGCTTGTGTTGGCATCCCACTTGACCTCAGCCCCAAGCGACTCACTGATAAAACGAAGCGGTACCATTGTAGAGCCGTTAATCGATTGTGCAGGAACATCGAGCTTGACTTCCGAACCGTTTACATAAGCCGATTTATTTCCGAGTTGAACGAGAACCTCTATATCTCCCTTGATTCCTCGTGCCACTTGATCTGCGGCATTCCATTCTACCTTAGCGCCAAGGGCTTCGAAGATACCCCTTAATGGCACTAGGGTGCGACCTTCAACGGAAACTGCGGGTTGATCGAACTTCTGCTTGACACCGTTGATAACAACGTTGACCTCGTTGCTTTGCTTAGAAGCGCTTGCAGCTTGCGCCGCTGTAACGCCGCCCGACAACATCAGCGTACATAATAGCACCACAATAAATGTAAGGGAAAGCCTCTTTCTTATTATACACAACGACATAATATCAGCCTCTGAACGTTTGTTCTATTATTGATAATATACATTAATTGGTATTTTGTTGGTTACTTTATCTAGTATTCATATTATACCTTATTTGACAATGGTCTAAAAGAAGGAGTTTTTCTTTTGAACGACCATCGTCTACTGAAACTAATAATTGGGAAACATATAGCAGGTTTACGAAAGAATCAAAAATTAAGTCAAGAGGATCTTGCCGGTCTCTGTCAGATCGATCGATCGCATGTCTCTATGGTCGAAGTCGGAAGAACTGAGCCGTCTATCAGTAAGTTGTTTGATCTCTGCGAAGGACTGAACATCAAGCCTTCAGATTTCATTCGACTGGTTGAAATGGAATACGCTGAGCAGAATAAAAAAGATTGATGACTACTCATCAAGACGAAAAAGTAAAAGCCCGCCATCATTGAAAATTGGCGGGTTTCATCATTCATTCTGATATCCAGTCGTGAAGCTGCTTCACTAGCCTCATCCCATCTCTGACTCCTGCCATATACATGGCTTCTTTCTCGACTGCATTACGATAATTTAGAGCCTCCTCCCATTCAAGAATAATCTGATACTGGTTATTGGTAAGCTCTTCTTTTAATCGTTGCTCTATGTCCCGCTGCTGGTGATGATAGGCTCTTCCTGCATCGCATTTACCGATCACGTTCGCCAATTCATTGAACCGTTGATCAAAGGCGGGTTTCAGCCATTCAAGCCAAAGATGTCTTTCCATAAAAGTCCCTCCCAACCGATCAAGTTCACGCTATTTGGCGGTTTTTTTGCGATACTTTCAATTGAGCGACTAACGATTCCCTTTCAGATCGTAAGCTCTCAATTTCTTCGCGGATTTCCCGCCGCCAACAGTAGTTTGAGGCTTGCTATGTTCAAGGATGAGCCTACAATGGCGTCTTGCCATTTCTAATAATTCCGCCAGTGTCGTGCCGTCCACTTCGAGCCCTATCAGGGAATAGCGGACTGAAGGTATAACTTTGTCCATAAGTAAAATCCCTCCAATTATTGAGTTTGTTGTATGTTAGCTCTATTTTGGAGCGTCTGCAAGTCATTTTGCCATAATCAGAACTATCCATAATGCTATAGCAAATGCTATAATGAATTATAGACTCGGAGGTGAAACAATGTCTTTGAGTAATATAATTAAGAAAATTAGGGAAGAACTTGAAATTAGCCAAGAACAACTGGCAAGAGAATTGAACATAAGCTTCTCAACAATAAATCGCTGGGAAAATAATAAAAGTAACCCAAGTCGTTTGGCAAAAGATCGACTATGGGCTTTCTGTGAAAATAAATCAATATCCTCGGGAGTTATTACAGAATTAAAAAAACAATTAGTAGGTGGAACAAGTGGCACGAGCTGATTTGCTTTTTGAAGTAATCAAACATGGTCTTTCTGGAGATATGCCACATTTAAGACGAGCAGTAGAAGCAATATGTGCTGAAGAACGGGCAAAGCAGCATACTATCGTGGCTAATCGCATTGAGGAATTACTCAAGAACACCAAAAATGAAATACGTAACAATCAAGCTGGTTTCCCACTCGTTAAACAGGTGTCTAATGAGCAAAATTTTTTCTCCGAACTAGTTCCCAAAAAAAGACTTGATCAACTCATCTTACCCGAACCAGTTTTGCAGTCATGTAAAGAAGTTATTGAAGAACAAAATCGTGCAGATTTATTACGTTCATATGGTCTGGAACCCAGAAATAGATTGTTATTTGTTGGTCCTCCGGGCAACGGAAAAACTTCATTAGCTGAAGCTATTGCTGAATCACTGATGATCCCCCTCTTATCGGTAAAGTATGAAAGTATCGTTGGAGCCTATCTAGGTGAAACTGCAATTAAACTCGCCAAGCTGTTTGATTATGCAAAGACTCGACATTGTGTTCTGTTTTTTGATGAATTCGAAACATTAGGGAAAGAACGCGGAGACGTACATGAAACAGGAGAAATAAAAAGGGTTGTTAGCTCACTCTTACTACATATCGATTCGTTACCAAGCTATGTAATTGTTATTGGAGCAACCAATCATGAAGGATTACTGGATAAAGCCGCTTGGAGGAGATTCCAATTACACTTAGAGTTACCGTATCCTAGCAGGGCTAATCTAGAATCTTGGTTTTCACAATTTGAGAGACGTACGGGCTTCAAGTTCGGTTTTGAACCCAGCACATTAGCAAAAAAAGCCTTAGGGTGTAGTTACGCTGAAGCTGAAGAATTGGCAATGTCAATTTACAGAAAATATATATTGCAACTTCCTAATACAGATACTAAAAATCTAACATCAAGTACACTCAGATTATGGGAAGCGCAAAAGAAAGTTAAAAGAGCGACCAATAATTCAGAGGTGAACGATAATGGCTGAAAGACCACTAATTCTATTCAAAAAATTTGAAGAAGCCAAAAAAGCAGACCTTAATGGAAGACCACCTAAATTTGCAATACCATCAATGGAGAAACAGATGTCTAAACTATCTCCAAAATTCCAAGAATTACAGAATGCTATTGAAAGTAAGACTATCGCGATTCAAAATTCACCTTCAGGCATTAACCCAGATAGCGCACTGGTCCTCGAAACTGTGGGATCAGTAGATAGTTTTTATAGCGTGATTAAGAACATTGAAGATTTAGAATTAATGTTAGATATAACCCTAGATGGAATAGAAAAAGATGAGGACTTTTATTTAATCGACAATAAAGGTAACTTAAAAGATGGCGACCTGCCTGGGAAGTTATACTGTGTAATGACAAACAAAAAGGCATTAGATCAACTAATTTCTCTTTGGAAACAATATATTCAAAATCCCAACATAGCATTTCGGCGGGGCTTTAATGGAGTCAAGGATATGTTTAACCAACTTAAAGAAATTAGGTATTGGAGCCCCCAAGATCGCATTGACGAAACAAGAGTAGTAGATTACTGGCAAGAAAGCCTTCAGTTTAATGGAGACGAAAATGTCAATTTTGAAATTGAACTCTTTTATAGAAAAACGCCCGAACAGAGAAATAATTCTTGTTCAGTTGTAGCAAATGCTATAAAAAGTATGGGAGGGCGTGTTCTTTCGGAATGTGCCATTCCGGATATCATGTATCACGCTATTCTTGTTACTTTGCCCAGAAATCAGATTGAATTATTGGTTAATAGTTACGAGGAAGTTGCACTAACACGTGTTGATGATATTATGTTTTTTAGACCTGTCGGCCAAATTGCATTTCCCTTCTATCGCTCAGAACTTGATCAAGAAACCACAACTAAGACTCCCCACCAAGTATCCGAACATCACATTAGCGAAAATCCTATTGTGGCAATCCTAGATGGTTTTCCTATGCAGAATCATTCTCTTTTGGCGAACCGACTAATTGTTGACGATCCTGATAATTGGGCAAATGAATATGTTGTTAGAGATAGAGTCCATGGTACTGCAATGGCATCACTAGTAATTCATGGAGATTTGAATGGCAACAGTCCCCCCCTAGATAGCAAAGTTTATATTAGACCTATCTTAAAACCCATGAGAGATTTCAATGACAATCTAACTGAATGCGCTCCTGACGATGTGTTATTAATTGATTTAATACATGCTGCTGTTAGAAGAATTGTTGTTGGAGACGAAAACAGTAGAGCCATCACATCTATAAAAGTAATTAATTTGTCATTCGGTGACCCTTCCAGAGTGTTTATCAACATGATGAGCCCTCTCGCGCGTCTACTTGATTGGTTGAGCTACACTTATAAAATCTTGTTTATTATTAGTGCCGGAAATCATAATCAACATGGAATTGATATCGGAATTCCTTTTGACGAATTTAAGAAGCTTGCTCCCGATGAAAGGGAGTCCATGATCTTACAAAATTTAAACAGCAACAGCAGAAACATCAGATTGTTATCTCCAGCCGAGAGTATTAACAATCTTGCTATTGGGGCATTATTCAATGATTTTTCCGATGCTGCAGAAAATGAAAGATTTATTTTTCCTTATAAACAACCGTTACCTAGTCCTGTTTCAGCAATCGGTCTAGGTTATAATAGGTCGATTAAACCAGATATCTTCTATAATGGTGGCAGAAAGTTTGTAAGAGAATCACTAGGTTCAACAGTAATTAGTTGGATTCCGTTACCTACAAAGCCACCGGGATGTTGTGTAGCCACTCCAGGTCAAAGCAATGAAATTAATGAAGTTGCTTATTCATTTGGAACTAGCGATGCTGCTGCGCAGGTTTCACATGAGGGGGCTAAATGCCACTCTGTCTTACGAGAAATTTTTCTAACACAAACTGGAGATGATGTTCCGAATAACTACAATGCCTTACTAATAAAGGCAATGCTTGTTCACGGAGCAACATGGAATCATAACTATGCTATTGCCAATGCTGTGGGAATTGCAGAAAATCGAATTTATAGATGGTTAGGAAATGGCGTTCCTGACATTAGCCGAGTGATGGAATGTGCTAAAAACAGAATGACATTAATCGGATACGGTGCTCTTCAGAAAGGTAAGGCTCATGTATATCAGCTTCCAGTCCCATTTGAATTTACCACAAGACGTTTTTTCAGGAAGCTTACAGTGACTCTTGCTTACTTTTCACCTACTACTCCATCCAAACAAAAGTATCGGTCAGCTCATCTATGGTTTAATATAGAGAATAACAAACTTACGCCTAACAGGCTTAATACTGATTATAAAGCTGTACAAAGAGGTACTACACAACATGAAATATTTTGTGGAGATCAGGCAACTGCGTGGAACCCCAATGACTATGTTAATATAAGGGTAAACTGTCGTGAGGACGCAGAAAACACAATACCAGATATTGAATATGCACTACTTGTCACATTCGAGTTGGCTGAAGAAATATGTGAGCAACTAGACATCGATGTATACGAAAGCATAACTACAAAAATTAGAGAACTTGTCCCTATTACACCAAGTTCGCCCAACTGATATCATAGTATAAGTGCAGAAGTAAACATGCTTCTGCACTTAGTTCAAATAGCAAATTAAAAGGGCTCAAGCATATTTTTAGCTTGAACCCTTGTCAATAAGGTAAATGCGGCTCTCAAAATGCTACATTCTTCTAAGCGACACACAGCACTCCACATGGTTTGTATGCTCAATATTGGCTAAATGAAAGTAATCTCTGTAAATTGTAACATCGTTACTTTTTCTCACAAATGATTTGAAAATTCACTCCAAATTTATCGGTTACTTTGCCGTAAGCAGGGGTGAAAAAAGTTTCCATCAAAGGCATCACCACTTGTCCGCCATCACTCGATAACTTTTCGAAAATCACTTTAGTCTGGTCGATCCCATCAATCCCAATAATAATCGTTATATTGTTACCCTGTATGTAAGGCTCCCCGGGAAATGCGTCTGAAATGACGAAATTTGACTCCCCAATTTTCAGCATGGCATGCGCGACAATATTTTTCGCGGCTTCAGGTATTGTGCCACCGTCGCCCGGCAGTTCGCCGTAGGTTTGCATGACAAGTAGTTCTGCTCCTAATACATCCTGATAATACTTAATTGCTTCCTTGGAGTTGCCGTTCATTATCGCATATGGAGTTAAACGAATAGACAATGTTATCCTCTCCCTTGTTCGATAAAATCAATTGGATTTTAATTTTCCTAACAGTAGTGTCAACCGATCGAAGGATTCCATAACGCCTTCTTCCATTCCTGATCGCAGCATATTGTCACGGTCTTCAACCGAGCGGAATACTGATTCCATAACAATCCTGGTGCATCCTCCAGACAGCTCCTCAAAAGTCCATGTCTCGAGTTTTACATGCCCCCTCTCAGGCAATCCTTCGTACTCAAAGGTCTGAATAATACGTTCAGGCTTCGTCACCTCGTGAAATACACCGCGGAAAACATAAGAAGTCCCGAATTCATCCTGGTTAACGTACTTCCATGATCCGCCATTGTATGGCTCGAATGTTTCCAGCTTTAAAGAAAGCCTGCTCGGTCCCATCCACTGGGCAAATAGTTCAGCGTCAGTGAAAGCATCGAAAACAATGTTCCTGTTCACGTCAAACTCCCGTTCAATCGTAATGATCTGTTTACTCGGTTCTACGTTTAATTTGGTTTCGCTACTTGTCCCCATCGTTCCCATTCCCTTCTTCTTTTAACGAGATCAACTTCTTTACTCTTTGTTGCAGAAGTTTATCTAGTTCGTCAAACCGTTCAACCCACATCTGCCGGTACTGCTTGGCCCACTCCTCAATGGAGTGCATAGCTTCAGGGTTCAAACGATAAATTCGTTGTTGTGCTCTCCTTTCCATTGTGATGACATGCGAATCAAGAAGTAGTTTCAAATGCCGCGAGATCGCCGGAGGACTGACTTGAAAATGGCTGCAAACTTCAGTTGCAGACAACTCGCCATGTACGGCGAGCAACTCGATAATACGCCGCCTTGATGGATCGGCAATTGCAGTAAATTTATCCATAGTGGTATTGTAAAGTATACTATTATTTAAGTCAATTGTTAATTAACGAATTTGTTAATTTTGATTGCGTACCACGTATACGTAAATACTTTTCTTTAATCAATAATATAAGCGAAACACAATACAAAGGCTCCAGGAGGATGCAGGTCACTCCCAGTGCATCCGTATCAACTGTTGTTGAGAGTGCGGCTTCCAGTTTTTCTTTATTGAGCAAATGCTCATTCTGTTCTCTATCCTTATGCTAAGAAGTTATCGCAAGTAATTTCTACACATAAAAAAAGCCCAAGCATTGTTCTCACTTAAGCTTGATTAGGCAATGGTTTAGGTAAATGCGGCTCTTGGATTACTACTCCCTTATAAGCGACACACAGCACTCCACATGCCCCGTATGCGCGGATCAAATTGCCTTCGGATTTGGTTTGTTGAAATCCGCAGAAACCTTGATTTGACGGGCTTTTAGCCAATTGGCTTCCGATCTTTTAGGCTGCATTCCGATGGTCTTCGTTGATGTTTGAGAATAATTGCATCGACGACCGCTTTATGTTAACGATTACCTTTTTAGACACAAACAGTTTCTGGGAAACTGGAACTCGCCTTTGGATTTAAATTTTTGTGTTTCCCAGAAAGAAAAAGAAAACCACATGGGAGTTGTTGTGGTCAAGACCCCAAGTTGTGGGCATTGAGAAAAACACTATAAAGCCAGCTGACGTCGATACTCAATCAGCGTCAGTTTTCAATTTGATTTGGATTCGTTCCTCGATATAAAAACGGATGAATTGCTCTATTCTTCGTTGTGCCTCTGCTTTGGAATGGATATCATGAGGGTAGAGTGCTTCCGCTTTGAGATGCGAGAAGAAACTCTCCATTGCGGCGTTATCTAAACAATTGCCGCGTTGTGACAAAAAGTTAGCTTTCCTGAGAAACGTAAGCGTTGCGCCCAGCTCCTAGACCGACAAGAAGCAAAAGCACGCTGACGATTACAAGAGTCATCAAGGATAACGACCAAGCATGCGTGACATCATGAAGAAATCCGAACAGAATCGGACCGGCCGCCGCCAGAAGATACCCGACCGACTGAGCCATCCCTGACAATTCCGCCGCTTGCCTGGAGTCCTTTGTTCGAAGTCCGAAGAAAGCGAGAGCCAAACTAATGCTTGACCCTACGGCGATTCCAATGCAAATCATCCATAACCATGTCAATTCCGTATTCCCCGTCAGCAAGCCAATATATCCGATAAGGTGGAAGAGAACGGTCATCGCGACAATACCTCTTTGGTTCTTATTCCGGGCAGCAATAATCGGAACGATAAAAGAAAACGGAAGACTAATGAACTGCATTCCAGCTAACATCCATCCGGCGGTAGCGATGCTCATTCCCCGCTCATGAAGCAGCTCCGGTAACCAATTGGCATTGATATAGAACAGAAAAGATTGCAGACCCATGAACAAAGTGACTTGCCAGGCCAGCTTCGAGCGCCAGACAGAGCCTCCTTTAGCTGGAATAGAGGCATAGGTGCGGCGACTCCGCATCTGCGGCAGCCAACACAAAACCGCGAGTCCTGCTAACAATGCCCAGCACCCTAATGACCCTCTCCAACCTAATCCGGCTCCAACCGAGAGAGGTATGCTTATTCCTGAGGCCAGCGCTCCGAATATATTCATGGATGCGGAGAAGGCTCCAGTCATGGGTCCAACTTGGTCAGGAAAGTCCCTTTTAATTAAACTAGGCAGAAGCACATTCCCAACCGCAATTGCAAGCCCAATGACCAGAGTCCCAACAAACAAAGCCGTAACGGAGGGTAACGATCGCAATAGGATGCCTGCCGTTAACAATACCAAGCTTGCCATCAAGGAAAATTCCATCCCTATCCGGTGCGCTATTTTGGGTGCAAGCGGAGAAAGGATGGCAAAAGCGAGCAGCGGCAAAGCACTAAGCAGGCCCGTAATTGTATTAGACAAATGGGTTTGGGAATGAATATATCCAACCAACGGACCCAGTCCAGTGATGGGTGCCCTAAGATTCGCTGCAATGAATAAAATCCCCAAAATCAGCAAAACTATACTGACTCGGGAACGTACGGCTACTTCTTTATTAACGTTATCAATAATCAAAGCGAATACCTCCTCCTATCTTCCGTCGCTAAGTTGTCTTTACGAGGCCGGGATAAGCTTGATTTTGGCTTGCGATTGACCAGATAAATGCTGATTCCAATGAGAACAAGCCCGACCAAAAGGTAGCTGGAAAAAGCTTCGTTCAAAAACAGCACGCCGCTAATAACGGCGATGACCGGGACGAGAAACGTATAAGAAGCAACTTTGCTGGCATCGCCTGCATTCACTAGCGTAAAATAAACAACCCAAGAGGCCGAAATCCCAAAAACGATCCCAAATACAAGTCCAAATAAATAATGCCCATTCCACACGATATCCGACCATTTTTCCGTAATCGAACCAACAGAAGTCAGCGCGATTCCCCCGATTGTACATTGAAAGGCCACCAGCCAAATGGAATCTATCCGCGAGCTCACTTTTTTGACATACACCGTGCCGATAGCCCAACTGAATGCCGTAATAAGCGCCAATACGATACCCAGGACAGCTATATGCCCCGATAACCCTCCCGCGCTTACAGCCGCCACGCCAAGGACCCCGATAATCAAGCCCGTCACCTTTAATCCCGTCATCAATTCTCCTAACCATAACCAAGCCAAAATCCCGACAAGGACAGGCTGAAGATAAACGATAACCGAGAACAATCCCGATGGCATATGCATCATCCCGACGGTCTGCAGCCCATAGAACAGAGCGACGTTAAACAGGGATGAAGTCAGATAGACCGGCCAGTTTTCTTGCCAGCGTATTTCTTTCCGTTTGGGCCAATAGCCGACGATTAATAATATTCCTCCGATCAACGTGCGCAATCCGGCGAATAGAAGAGGAGGCGTATATTCAAGAGCGATTTTATAAATAGGCCACGATATTCCCCATACAATAACAAGAAAAGTGACCAGACTTATGGTTTTGGATCGTGATAATTTATTCATGTTGGCTACCATTCTCCTATTCTCTAATCTAATTAAATTATCTTAAGAATCAATCATACGCCCCTTCTTTTTAGTTATCAAATTACTTTTTTTTAGTTACCCTATTTTTGAATATATTGGTTCAAGCTTGTTTGAAAAATAGGCCATGAACTCTACTCGCGTAGATATTCATGACCTTCTCAGTGCAGTAAACATAAGCTTCGGCAATATCTAATGATAAGCCCGCTCATATTGCTTTGGAATGGTGGTATATTCACTTCTAAGCGATTTAGCAGCATGGATAGTCCAGTAAGGATCTCGAAGCATGCCACGGGCGATCGCCACTAAATCCGCATCTTCGCTGCAGATGACGGATTGAGCAAGTGCCGGGTCCTCAAGCATGCCTACAGCTACGACGGGCACCCCAAGAGCCTCCCGAATTTTGCGCGCAAAAGGAACTTGATAACCTGGGTAGTTGCCAGGCTTTCTTTCCCCTACGGGTCCTTCCCCGCCAGAACTTACATGAAAGACATCTACACCTGCTGCATGGTAAGCTTTAGATAACTTAATGGCATGTTCCATACCATAGCCCCCATCCGCGTACTCTACGGCAGTGATTCGGAAAAATAACGGCATATCTGCAGGCATTTCCTTTTTGACCGCCTGTATGACCTCTACCCCAAATTTGGTCAGGTCTTGTCCATACGCATCTTCGCGTTTGTTGGTAAAAGGCGATTGAAACTGATGAATTAAATATCCGTGCGCCCCGTGAAGCTCAATCATATCTACGCCTGCCTGAACAGCCCGGCGGGCTGCATCAGCGTAGAGCTGTACCATCTGATTTACCTCATCGACTGTAAGTGCGCGGGGCATCTTATAGCGGGATCCCGGATATGGTATAGCGGAAGGGGCCACTGGCTCTTTAGCATCTTCCGCTTTTCGGCCGGCATGAGCAATTTGAATCCCAATCTTGGCCCCGTGAGCATGAACCCCATCAATAATTCTGGCAAATGCCGGAATATGGTCATCGGACCAAATCCCTAAATCAAAGTCGGTTATTCGACCATCCGGCTCAACGTCCGTCATTTCCATGATGATCAAGGCTGCACCGCCAATTGCGCGGCTAAGGTAGTGAACGTAATGCCATTCGTTGGGTTTGCCATCCCTAGCGGTTACGGAATATTGGCACATGGGGGCCATGACTACCCGATTTTTCAATTGTAAACCTTTAATTTCATAAGGAGAAAATAAGTGATTGGTCAAGTCAGAACCTCCATTAATTGATTGTTTACATAGGTCATATCATTAACTCTTCACCGATCGGATATTCCCATAGTCCCAGTTTTCCCTTCACTGGAATATAGGGCTTCAGCAGGCGGAAACCCGCTATTTCCCACGCAAAATAACCTGGACTGTAATCGCCTAACAGGAAGTCATCCCCCGTTACGACCTTCCCGCAATCCAGAATGGCTGAAGTATGATTAGCGTCGATGACTTGATAACAATTCGTAAGCTCGCAGGTTGCAAGGATAACCCCCGTAGGGAGGTTTTGTTCCGTATAGCCATTCTTGGCGAGTAAAGAACGGATGAGTTCATATTTGCAGGCCTGCTTATCGACTTTCTGGCTTGCATGAATGGCCAACGGTCCGCGATACCGGGTCTTCCAGGATCTTGTTTCATAGAGAGTCTCGCCTTGGACAAGCAAAGTCGCCCACGGTTGAATCATGGATAATACTTTCATTCCTCTACGCTCCATTACTGTTCATAATGAAGTACTATTCCCCAAACATTCTCCAGACTTTCCGTACCCTTCCCTTGTTTTAATTAATGAGTTTACTCAACTGGTGTACTTCCCGGTTGACCAGCAATGTGTCAACAGCTTGGCGAAACGCCTGGTAGTGTGAAGAAGCGAGATGTTCCTGAAGCGCCGTTGCATCTTTCCAAGTTTCATAAAATACAAATTGCCCCGGATTTTCTTTACTTTCATGCAGAATATACTCAACGCATCCCTCTTCAGCGAGTGAAGGCGGGACGACTTTCATCAGTTCATTCCGTAGCACCTGTTCGCTTCCCTTTTTAGCACTCAGAATGGCAACTATCGTAATCGCATTCTCCATAGAAAATCCCCTCTTTACAGTGATTTCATGCACCCATCCGGGGTCAACAACTAGAACGAGTCATTTCCGCCAGCTTTGATATAGGCTGCAGTATCTACTCTTCCCCAAAACAGGTACACCAATGTACTGTCTTTTCGCTGACGATGGTCTTCCTGCCGACGTTTCACGACAGACTCGAATAAGAACCATACATGACGAGCATAATAAGGAACGTTATTTATTTTCCAGAAGGAGTGATAGAGATGCCTGACATGAAAGTAAAGGTGAATGGTGCCTGGGATGGTGGAGTAAAGGGGAATGGAACGCTTAAAACAGATTTCATTGACACCAAAATTGCGATACCTGCACCTTTAGGGGGAAGCGGGAATGGAGCACATCCAAAAGAGGTACTTGTTTCGTCTGTGACAACTTGTTATACAGCAACTCTTGTGTTCATGCTCGAAAGCAGAAAACTGCCTGTAGCGGAGCTTACGGTGCATTCTGAGGCAAACATATCTGATAATGAGTTTAAGATTACACATCATCCTCATATTGTTTTATCTTCTAATGCAACACCAGAACAGATAGAATCAGCACAGAGAGCGACGGAAGCTGCAGATAAGGGGTGCGAAGTGGGGAATATGCTGAAAAAAGCAGATGTTAAAATTGAAGTTCAAGGAAAAGTTTCTTCCAAGTAGTGTGAACGTTATCTCGCTTTTTTCAAGAATGGTGACTCCCTTTTTAATATAACATTAAGACCCAAAGCAACCGCAACCAACCGGTCTGTGGGTCTCTTTCTGTTATAGAAAAACATCGGGCATACAATTCATATACGATTTAAATTCCCTTCAGCATCCCGCCGTCGACTAACAAGGTTTGCCCGGTTACGTAGGTGTTGGCAAATGAGCCATAGAATACGACATAACGGGCAAACTCCTCTGGAGTGCCCATCCGGCCAAGCGGGATTAGCGAGGCTGCCTGCTCCTGAATTTCCTCGATCGAGGTGTTCCGGTCCACCGCCCTCTTGCTGTCCAACTCGTTCACCCGGTCCGTCGCGATTCTCCCCGGCGCGATCGTATTAATGAGAATTCCGTCATTTGCTAGTTCCGATGCTAAACTTTTGGTCAACGCTTGAACGCCGGCCCGGAACACGTTGGATAAAATAAGGCCTTCGATTGGCTGCTTAATGGAGGAGGAGGCGAGATTAACAATTCTGCCGCCGCCCCCAGACCGCATAGGGGGCAGAGCTTCTCGAATCATCCGAATGGTGCTCAGAAGACTGAGCTCAAACCCGCCTACCCAATCCTCGTCCTCCATAACCGAAAAGTAACCGCTTGGAGGTCCTCCCGCATTGGTGACGAGGATATCCAGGCCCCCGCCTGCGGAAGCAGCCTGGATTGCGCGGCGGATCTCCTCTTTGTTCAATACATCCATCTGCACAATCGCGGCTTCGTGCCCAGTCGCCGCCCGGATCTCGTCTCGGGTTTGTTCAAGCTGCTCCCGACTGCGGCTTGCGATCGTCAGACTCGCTCCCTCTCGGGCAAATTCGAGCGCGACGGCTTTCCCCAGACCTTTACTAGATGCGGCTACGAACACGGATTTCCCTGTCAGGCCCAGATTCATATCAGTTGAACTCCCAGCAACTTAGGCTTAACGTTCCCAACTGATAACTTCGATGCAACAACTTCGCTTGCCTGTTGCTGTCTCCGGTCCCCATCGCAAGCAGCAATGGGATGAAATGCTCATTCGTCGGAACAGCCTCTCTGGCGTAAGGAGCTAATTTTTCATAATTGAACAGCGCCTCTAAGTCCCAATTCTCCAGTTTTTCCTGAATCCAATTGTCAAAGTCGACTGCCCACTCCTCAGGTGTATTTCCTCCACGCCAATTCAGCATCCTCAAATTGTGAACGATGCCTCCGCTTCCGATGATCAGAATGTCTTTCTCTCGCAGCGACGACAGAGCTTTCCCGATTTGGTACTGCTGCTCGTTCGATAAAAACCGGTTGACGGACAAAGCGACGACCGGAATATCCGCGGCGGGAAACATCAGCTTAAGAACGGCCCAAGCCCCATGATCAAGTCCTCTCTCCGGATTCATGACGCTAGGGATACCATTCTTCTCAAAAAGCTGTTGAATCTCCTCACTGATAGCCAGATCTCCTTTGGCGGGATAAGTCATCTGGTATAGTTCATCTTGAAAACCGGAAAAATCATAAATGGTGGAGTACGTATCCACGGTGCTGATCGATTGCTCCCTGCTCTCCCAATGCGCTGAGAAAAGCACGATTGCTCTAGGTTTAGGCGTTGAAGCGGCGAATTTTTTCAGGAATTCCGTATAGTCATGCTGCTCAAGCACAAGAGACGGCGCTCCGTGAGCGAAAAAATAGGATGGAATCATTAGGTCTGTTCACTCCTTATTCGTAGATAACTGCGCATCATTGTCCGCAAAGCAGACCGCAAGGTGACGACAAGCGGAATCGAGAAGCTCAAGGTCGAGCATCTAAGCTCAGCCAAAGGCGCAAAATTGATGCTCGTCGAGTTTCCTCCCGGCTCTTCTACAGGCGAAGAAGGCGACTCCTTCAGCTGGAATGCCTGCACTCCCCATAGGGTATCCAATATTAGCGATGCCCAGGAACAGGATTTTCTGTAGGGGGTTTGTGTGCTGTAACTGAAAAAGCAGCCGTCACGGACAATTCGAGCCGTGACAACTGCTTTTATTATTTCCGTTCCCCGATAAGTTAAGACGATTCGTTACACGCCGTTCTTTGAATCCCGAGTTCCCGCTTGCCGCCGGCGAATTTCTCTCCTTACGACCGGGGCGACCTCCTTCGCTAGCAGCTCGATGGCTTCCGCAACCTTGGCGAAAGGCTGTCCGCCAATATCGATCTGAGCCATGTAGCGGCAATGTCCGAACACCTCATGCTGATAAAGGAGCTTCTCGATGATCTGCTCGGGACTGCCCACGGCAAGCGCCATATCGGCGCCGGTCATCCGCTTTAATTCATCGCGGGACATGGTGAACGCGCGTCCGCGTTCTCTCATCAGCTTCCCAAAGTAAGCCATGTAATGGGGAAGAAATTCATCCAACGCTTGATCCGTCGTCTTCGCGATATAGCCGTGGGTCGCTACGGCAACCTTGAGGTCCTGTAAGTCGTGCCCAGCCTGAGTTCCCGCTTGCCGATAAATATCGACCAGATGTTTAAACCGTGCCGGATCTCCCCCGAGGATCGCCAGCGACATTCCCGTTCCCAACCTCCCGGCACGAGCCGCGCTTTCCGGTGTTCCCCCGACGCCGATCCATACCGGAAGGCGTTGTTGAACAGGACGTGGTGCGATCTCCGCATGGTCCAGCGGGGTACGGAATCGGCCGTTCCAGCTAATATGCTCGTTGTTGCCAAGCTTAAGCAGCAGTTCGATCTTCTCGGAAAACAGCTGCTCATAGTCATCTAGATCGTAACCGAACAGCGGGAAAGATTCCACGAAAGCTCCTCGTCCGGCGATGATTTCGGCACGTCCGTCCGACAGCTGGTCCACAGTGGCAAAGTCTTGGAACACCTTAACGGGATCCGCCGTACTCAAAACTGTTGTCGCGCTAATCAAACGGATGCTACGGGTCGCTTGGGCAATCGCGGCCAAAACAACCGGAGGAGAAGAAACCGCCATATCGAGCCGGTGGTGCTCGCCGATGCCAAAGACGTCTAGACCGGCTTCGTCGGCCAGTTTGGCAGCAGCCACGATTTCTTTGACGCGCTGATGGGCGTTAGCCGCCCCGCCTTTATTCAAATCGGGGGCCAAATCGCCGAACGTGTACAGCCCAATCTCGAAGTCCCCTACATACTCGCCGTTCTTGTCGTTACTCATATGGAAAACCTCACCTCAAGGATTTCACGAGCATGGTTCCAATAACCGCTATTTTCATGCTAGGTTTGCGCTCGGGAGATCATGATTGTTTATTTATCAAAAAGACCATAAACTCTACTCGCGTAAAAGTTTATGGCCTAATCGGTGCACCTATTATGGTGTTTATTGTTCCGAGTTTAGGACAGAAGCGCCCCGCCCTCGATGAGGATAACGGAGCCTGTAGTGAATCCGTTTTTCGCAAGGTAAACATAGGTTTCGGCGATATCTTCCGGCTGTGCCACCCGTCCCACTGGCAATTGCTTCGCAATGGCATCGAACATGGATTTCCGATGTTCTTCAGGCATGCCTGCGTAGATAGGCGTATCTACGATTCCGGGAGAAACCACATTGACCCGTATCGGGGCAAGGTCAACCGTCAATCCGCGCATCAAACCTTCCAGCGCCGAATTGATCGCGGCCAGCGTGGATGCTCCCTTCGGGGGCCTTTTGCCGTAAACACCTGAAGTCAAGGAGATGGAGCCTTCTTTGTTCAAATAGGGGATCGCCGCTTTAACGGTGACATACTGGCCCCAGAACTTGCTGTCAAAAGCAGTTTGCGCCTGTTCAACCGGCAATTCGCGGAATTCACCCATCGCGCCTTCGCCCGCCGTGATCACCAGATGATCAAACCGGCCCACCTTTTTGAAAAATTCCGCTGCTTTCTCTTCACTCCGAAAATCAAGCTCGTACGCTTCGACATTCCCGCCAAGCGTTTGCTTAGCTTCTGAAAGCTTTGCAGCAGTGCGACTGGCTACAATCACCTGCGCCGCTTCATCCAGAAATGCTTTGGCAGTCGACAATCCGATTCCTGAAGTGCCTCCTACTACAACGACGCGTTTCCCGTTCAATGACATACAAATACCCCCCTTAGAAGAATGTTTTGCAGATAATCCCATTATAGAGGCTATTGAAACCCTGGCGTGCTTGCGCGCTTAATTAAGACTGAATTTCGTTTACAATTTGACGGACAGCCTCTTCGAGCGGCGTGGCCGGGCGTCCCAGCAGCTTCTGAAAATCATTGCTCTCAACTTCCAATGCGCCTTCGCGAATAGCGCTCTGAATGCCAACCAGAATCGGAACGACCGGCTCAGGTACGCCTGCGCTGCTCATGATGCTGGCATAAGCGGCGTCATCGACTTGTTGAACGGGAACTTCCCGGCCCAAGACGCCGGCAAGAGTTGAAGCCAACTCTTCTTGCGTAGCAAGCTTTCCGGACAGCTCATAGACAGTATTCTCGTGGCCTGCGCCAGCCAGTACCGCTGCCGCTGCCTGCGCATAATCGCGACGGGTTGCCCAGCCTACTTTGCCGGATCCCGCCGACGTCAACCAAGGCGCTCCTCCGAGGACCGCTTGAATGCTGCTGGTCTCGTTCTCCAAGTACCAGTTGTTACGCAGGAAGGAATAAGGAATTCCCGTGTTTTTAATGGCTTCCTCCGTAGCACGATGCACCGGTGCAAGGAAAATCGGGTTCTCGCTTGCATTTCCTAGGCTGGTATACGCTATAAAGCCGACATTAGCGCGCTTAGCTGCCGCTACTGCAGCAGCATGCTGGCGTATCCGCGTTTCGTTGTCACCGTCTGAGGACACGATCAAGAGGCGGTCGATACCCGCGAATGCTTTGTCTAGTGTATTCGGTTGGTCAAAATCCCCATGTCGCACGTCCACGCCGCGTGCACGAAGGCTTTCCGCTTTCTCCGGGTTGCGAACGCTGACGGCCAAATCCTTAGCCGGTACGGTTTCCAATAAAGTTTCTACTACAAGTGATCCCAATTTCCCTGTTGCGCCTGTCACCAAAAATTTCATCGTAATTCCTCCAATTTTGACAAATCTATTTGCCCCATCGTTATAATAACTTTGGTTACAACGATGGCATAAAAAAGCTCTAAGAGCTTTCATTACACGAACTGAGCTGCCAGCTGGCTTAAGTTCACTTGAGCCAACCTCTGTTCCATCGCGGACTGGCGATCAGGGAAAGGATATGGACAGCAATGGAAAATCTGCTACTAATCTGCTTCACTTAGCACCACCACAGTTGTAACCATTGTAGTTACTACGCAACGAAATGTCAACCCATGACCGAACCTGGTTTTAGCTTATCCTGTTGACGAAGCATTTATGAGTGTGCACTTACCTTTGAAATAATTCGAGCTTTTCATTCAGCGTGAAGTGAAAAAAGCATTTCAACACTTCGAACACGAATTAGCCAATGACTCCGTTGATGTTTTACATCAATTTCACATCAATATCAATCCATTGGATCCTGGGAGAGGATCAAGGAAAGGGTTAAAATGACTTCCAGCGCTGGAAATGGGAAGCCTGGAGAAGAAGCTCCTTAATAAATGCAGAGCTTGCCGCCGACTGTACCTTTTTAGGATGCAACCAGTACAGGTTTATTGATGGCTCCTCCTCGATTGGGATCGGAATCATTTGCCCCGAAGAAACGTACGGATCAATCCGAAGTGATATGTCCAAATAAAAGCTGGTCGCCAACCCTTCGGAAGTGACACGCTTGGCTGCTTCCGAACGGCTTGAATTGAACATCTCTTTCGGCTCCCCATATTTCATAAATTCCTTCCGCATATACTCGGAAGTTCCGATAATGGGATATTTCACAATATCATATAAGGATACGCTTTTCTTGCTTGCAAAGGGCGAGCTAGTTCCAACGCAGGCGAGTATTTTGCATTCCAGAAATTTGTGCGCGTTAAGATGCTTGAAATCGTACTCACCGGGGATACCGACTAGTCCGAGATCAAGCGTGCCCTGCAGAACCCCCTCCTCAATCTCTCCAGAATGATCTTCTATTACATCCAATTCTACGTTTGGGTATTTATTACTGAAGCTCGACAAAGCCTTAGGAAGAAAGCTTGTACAGATGCCTGAAATGGCCCCAATCATCAGCTTCTCTTGAATAAGAGTCGTATGTCTTTGCGCTGTTTCCCTCATGTCGGTAATTAATGCCATAACTTCATGCGCTTGATCGATAATCTGTTTGCCAACCTCTGTCGTCTTGGTACCCGAACGCGTTCGTGTGAATAGGATTGCGCCAATTTCTTTCTCAAACAATGAGATAGAATAACTGATATTAGGCTGCGATATGTGGAGCTTCTCCGCTGCTAATGTAAAAGAACCTGTGCGAGCAACCTCGATAATATATTGTAATTGCTCTATGCGCACGTGCACACAACCCCTATCCATAAATAATATTTATAATAACATAGATATTTCATATTTTACATCACAATCGTTTATATGTGTTAATAGTAATACGACTAATCCGATAAAACACATCGGAAAAGGATTGAATAGAGGTGATACCGTGACATTAACCGGCACATTAGATATTAAACGGTTGAATAAGTCATTTGAACATGAAGGTGAAGCGAAGCTTGTTTTGTCCGAAATCGGATTTGAAGTGAAGCAAGGGGAATTCGTTACCATCATTGGTCCAAGCGGCTGCGGCAAGAGTACGCTGCTCAAAGTCATCGCTGGGCTTGACCGTGGCGACTCCGGTTCAGTTAGGCTAAGCGGGTCGGAGATTCAGTCTCCAAGCCAGGACAAAGGGTTTATTTTTCAAGAGCATCGTTTATTCCCATGGTTAACTGTTGAGCAAAATATTGCCGCGGACCTCTCGTTAAAAAATAAAGAGGTGCGCCAGAAGGTAGATGAAATGATCGAGCTTGTTCGCTTGAAGGGCTTCGAGAAATCTTACCCAAAGCAGTTATCCGGCGGTATGTCCCAAAGAGTGGCTATAGCCAGAACGCTCCTTCGCAATCCACAAGTACTGCTGCTGGACGAGCCATTTGGAGCGCTAGATGCTTTCACAAGAGCTCATATGCAGGAGTCTCTGTTGGAGATATGGCGTCAGAACCATACGACGATGCTGCTTGTTACACATGATATCGATGAAGCTGTTTTTCTTTCCAATCGAATTATTGTGATGGATGCGCGTCCTGGTACAATCAAGGCTACCATTTCCATTGACCTGCCTTATCCACGAAATCGCATTGGGGCTTCATTCCAAGAGCTTCGAACAATTGTGCTCAAAGCACTGGAGCACCATCCAGAAGAAGTAAATGGAGGGTGGGAAATATGACTAGGAAAACCCCCATCTTACTTGGTCTCATCCTTCCGGTGCTCGTTCTAATCCTTTGGCAGCTTGCTTCATTATTGGAGCTTGTGAATCCGATGCTGTTTCCTTCTCCGATATCCATATTTAAAGCTTTTTATTCCATGCTTCTATCTGGCGAGCTGTTACACCACTTAAGAATTAGCGTCGTGAGGGCTGCGCTTGGGTTTGTGATTGGAGGAGGTCTCGGACTGCTAATCGGAATGCTGGTTGGAATGTTCAGCCGTGTGGAGCAACTGCTTGACCCGACCGTTCAGATGCTGCGCACCGTTCCGCTGCTCGCCATCACGCCGCTCTTTATCTTATGGTTTGGATTCGGAGAGCTATCGAAAGTTCTTCTAATCGCAATGGGTGCTTTTTTCCCGCTTTATGTGAATGCGTTTCTGGGTGTACGCAATGTCGATGCGAAGTTCTTCGATGTGGCACGTGTGTTGGAGTTCAGCCGCTACAAGCAATTTACGAAGCTCATTATTCCAGCGGCAATGCCTCAAGTATTGCTAGGACTTAGACTTTCGTTAAGCACAGCATGGCTGTGCCTAGTCGTTGCTGAGCTGATGGGCGCCGATCAAGGTATTGGGTATCTCATTCAAGATGCTAGATCATTTATGAGAACCGGTGTTGTATTTGTCGGTATTTTCATCTTCGCATTAGTAGGCAAGCTATCTGATTCCCTCGTAAAAATTCTGGAACGCAGGCTGCTGAGCTGGCGAGACAGCTATAAAGGATAACTAATTGAAAGGTGGATTTATATCATGTCCTTGCAACCCTATTCATTCGCTAAACGTGTTCCTGCCTTGAGTCCAATCGGTGCTGCACAAGCAACAAGCCGATCTGATCTTATTCCATTCTCCTATGGGACGCCTTCATCCGATTTGTTTCCTTACCAGGAATTGCAGGAAGCGGCGTCTGCTGCGATTCTGCAAGAAGGACGAGACTCTCTGCAATATGCTGGAGCAGATGGTCCACAAATCGTTCAGGATTGGATCGCTAACCGTTCCAAGCTTCGCTCCATTCATGTTCAATCCAATCAGGTTCTCGTTACTTACGGCTCTCAGCAAGCCATTGACTATGCAGCCAGAACGCTGCTTGAGCCTGGCGATCATGCATGGGTGGAGGCGCCAACCTACTTTGGTGCGGTCAACACCTTCAAAGCCGCGGAAGCTATTATTACTTCTTTCCCGATTGATGAGAATGGCTTGCAGATTGAGCTCGTCGAGGAAGCGCTGAAAGAAGCAGTACGCGTCGGACAGCCGATTCCTAAGTTTGTTTACGTCATGCCGAATTTCCATAATCCAGGCGGCGTGAGTCTCTCACTCTCTCGGCGCAAACGGTTGGCGGAGCTTGCATACGAATATAATTTCTTCATATTAGAGGATGACGCTTATGCAGAGCTCGCCTTCGAACGGGAGCATATTCCAGCCATTTATAACTTTGCACCAGAACGAGTGATTTATTTGAGCTCCTTCTCCAAAATTATTGCTCCAGGTATTCGACTAGGCTGGGCCATAGCATCGGCAGATGTCATCAGACGGATAAACACCTTTTTCCAAGGAAGCATGGCAAGCGTGTTCTCCCAAGAAATTGTTGCCCAATTGTTCCAGAAGCTGTCGTTCGAAGATCATCTAGAGATGTTAATTACTAGGTACAAGTCAAGTCGCGATATCATGGTTGAGGCGCTCCGCCAACATTTTGGTGATGGAATCACCTTTCAAATCCCGAATGGAGGCTTCTTCATCTGGTTGAAGTTTCCGGACCATGTAAATACCGCTGATCTCGTGCAAGATGCGAATGAGCGCGGCGTCAGCTTCATCGCTGGCAACCAATTTTTTGTAAAGCCTGAGGGGGCACGTTATGCCAGACTTTCCTTCAGCTATTGCAACGAGGAGCAAATTCGCAAGGGTGTTGAGATTCTCGCTCACTCCTATAACAGCTATTTAAGCAAGATCAAATAAATCGATCGTAAAGGCGTGGACATGATGGGAATTAATCAGCGACAAATGAGCCTAGGCGCGTTCCTCTTTAATTATGGTCATCACTATGGAGCATGGCGTCATCCGGATTCGAAAGTGAACGGCGTCATTGATCTTGAATTTTATAAGAAATCCGCACAAGCAGCTGAACGCGGTAAATTCGATATGGTTTTCCTAGCCGACAGCAGCTCCGTTCCAAGCATTCAGGATGCTGAAACTAATGTCAGCTTCATCTATCCAGAAGCCCTTACCGTACTTGGTGCCTTAACTGGCTTGACAGAGCGTATTGGCCTTGCTGGAACGGTTTCGACCACCTTCAATGAGCCTTACAATCTTGCTCGCAGATTCGCTACACTGGATCACCTAAGCAAAGGGAGAGCGGCATGGAATGTCGTAACGGGGACCAAAGAAACAGAGGCGCGCAACTTCAATGCTGATAAACTGCTGGAGCACAGTAAACGATATGAACGGGCTAGGGAATTCCTAGAGGTCGCAACAGGCTTGTGGGACAGCTGGGAAGATGAAGCAACGGTGGTGGACAAACAGCTGCCTCGATTTGCAGACACAAGCCGCATTCATCCGATTAACCATCAAGGAAGCAACTTCCGAGTGGATGGACCGCTAAATATCCCGAGATCGCCGCAAGGAAGGCCTGTCATTATCGAAGCAGGCACCTCCCCTGACGGTCAGAAGTTAGCCGCGCAAACAGCCGATGTCGTCTTTACAGCAACCGAGGACAAGGAAGAAGCGATACGTTTTTACCGCCAGCTTAAAGAGCAGCTTCCTCAATACGGCAGAACGCCTGACCAACTGAAGATCATGCCGGGCTTGCTTACCTTCATAGGGGACACAGAAGAGGATGCGAGGGAAAAAGAACGGGCTTTCAATGCGTTCATAAATCCCGATGCTGCTGTAACGTATCTTTCGAAGCTGATCAATGTCGATTTATCCGGTTATCCCCTTGACGGTCCATTGCCTGAGCTGCCACGGGAGGGCAATACGAGTCGTGCCTTGATGATCATGGATATGGCCAAACATACGAAAATGTCGATTCGTGATCTCGGCTTACACTTTTCCGTCGCCCGCGGTCATCTGACGATCACCGGGACAGCGCAGCAGATTGCGGATCGTATAGAGGATTGGTTCGTAAGCGGCGCTTGCGATGGCTTTAATGTCATGCCGCCTTTGCTGCCGGATGGCCTCGATGAATTCGTTGATAAGGTTGTGCCCCTTCTGCAGCAAAGGGGATTATTTCGAACCGAATATACCGGACATACATTAAGAGAGCATCTTGGACTAACACGGCCTGTAAGCCGTTTTACCGCACAACCTGACAGCAGGACAAGCTTTTAACATAAAAAAAACCAACGGAGGAACACACCCATGAAGACAAAGTTTACGAAAAGCACTCTTCTAGCAGCTCTTATCTTGATTATTGCGATTGTAGCTGGCTGCGGCAACAACAACGGAAATACGAATGCAGGAAACACTTCTGAACCAAGCCAAAGCACGGCAACAGCACAAAGCAACGGAGACGACGCAACCAAATATAAAGATGTGGTCGTTAATGTGGAAGCCAGTCAAATTGGACCGCTTCTGATCGCCAAGGAGAAAGGATTCTTCGAAGAAGAGTTCGGTAAGTTTGGGGCAACAGTCAACTATCAGACGCTGCAAAGCTCCTCGCAGTTCCTCGAGGCGATTGCTGCCGACCGTCTTGATTTTGTACGCATCGGTTATATCGGTACGATAACAGGACAAGCCGCCAAAGTCGGATTCACCTCTATCAGCGAGGGAAGCAATGGCGGTGGAGACGGCATCATTGTTCCGAAGGACAGCACCATTAAGTCTCTAGCGGATTTGAAGGGCAAGAAGATTGGCGTATCGAAGGGAAGCAGCTCCTGGGGACTATTGCTTCGCGCACTAGATTCCGTAGGACTAAAGGCATCCGACGTACAACAAATCAATCTTCAGCCGGATGAAGCTCAGCCTGCTTTCCAAAGCGGCGCCATTGATGCTTGGGTCATCTGGGAGCCGTTCCGCAGCACCCAAATCAATACTCAGGGAGCCGTTCTTATTGCAGAAGGCAAAACAATCGGCGCTTTCACCCCTGCTTATAATATCGTCCGCACTAAATTTGCCGAGAAATATCCCGAACTCGTTGTTGCCTACCTGAAAGCCTATGAGCGTGGTCTGCAATGGCAAAATGAAAACCTGGAAGAAGCAATCACATTATTGGCAGGGCTAAAAAAACTGGATCCTGAAACGATTCGCGTTTCTCTCAAGAACAACATCGCAACCAACCTGCCAATCTCTGCTGAAGCAACTGCAAGCCAACAAACAACAGCTGATATTCTGCTTGAGCTTGGCGAGTTGAAAGAAAAGCTTGATGTATCAAAGGTTGTTGACAACTCTTATATCGAACAAGTATTAGCGAAATAAGTAAATTCCCTTCTTCAAAAAGTATAACCGAAAGAGCGCCGCAAGGCGCTCTTTCTACTATCGGCACGACTGCCGCGCATAGTGCTCGTATGTATTTCGTCAAGCTAATTTACCCAAAAAAATCGTGCATTTTTACCCATTATCGTCATGGGTATTTTTTAACGTTCCTTCATCAACGCATGCTTCATTCTGTAGCTTTCGCCCTCAAATACCAGCAAGTGGCCTTTAAAGTTTCTACTACAAGTGATCCCAATTTCCCTGTTGCGCCTGTGATGTTAGCTTGTCCGGACGCGCCACGAGCTTTGCATAATTGGAAAGTTGGAGTTTTAGGAAACGATTCTCCTGTTTAAGAGCTTCTATTTCATTCAAAGCCCTAGATAATTGTTGCTACAGGTCGTTACTCATACGATCTCCTAAAATAAAAGGAATTGGTCGTATCTCTATTCTATCAAAGGGGCTTAAATTGATACGAAAAAACCGACTCTCCAACTTATAGTAGAAGTGACGGTTAAGCTTAATTTGAACCAATATTTAATAGTGGGATATCCAATTCGTTCTGGACGAAGTTCATGTCGGAATCTCTAGAAACTAATGTAAGTTCATGAACGGACGCTGTCGCAATTATAAGAGCATCAGGAGTTTTTAACTTACGTCCCTTACCTTAAGATCCCTACGAAGCGTTCCGGCCAACTTTGCAATTTCTGACGTAATATCTATACATCTCTTTGATGTAAACAAATCGCAATCGCAATATTCGTATCCAGGAGATACCCTTTACTCATGCATTCCATTCCTCACGCGATTTGTTGACTTCTTCAAGAAGCTCTTTCCCTCGTTCAGGCGTTAATGTACCGGCCGCTTCCAAAAGATCATCAACGGAATAGTCGTCCTCTTGAGCTTCCACAGTTTGCTTTTCAAGGTCAATCAATACACGAGGGTTATCTATGTTGAGTTTCTGAAGGATGGATTTTATCGCACTCGCGGCTTGTTGATCCATTTTTTTGGGGATCATTGTTATCCCTCCATTATCACACTTAATTATCAATTATAACATAGGTGAGACTGTTTCAATAATTACCATTTCCCTCAATACGAGTAGATCTCTATGGAGAATAGGACGGGGCGCTGCGGGAAAAATATTATAAAAAAATAAGGTGGTGGGAGCGTGGTAACCCTTCCTGATGGGACCTCTTTGCCCAGAATCGGTCAAGGTACGTGGTATATGGGGGATGAGCCGTCCAAGAAAAATGAAGAGCTTCGCACGTTGAGACGCGGTGTGGAGCTTGGATTGAACCTGATCGATTCGGCTGAAATGTATGGCGACGGCAGATCCGAGTCCTTGGTTGGAGAAGCGATCGAAGGGATACGAGATCAAGTGTTTCTGGTATCCAAAGTGTACCCGCACAACGCGGGACTGAATCGCATCGCCGGCAGCTGCGAACAAAGCTTGAAGCGGTTAAAGACGGACCGCCTCGACCTTTATCTTCTTCACTGGAGAGGAAGCATTCCTCTAAGCGAAACGGTAGAAGCGATGGAGCGGTTGGTCGAAGCGGGGAAAATTTTGCGATGGGGCGTCTCGAACCTGGACACGGACGATATGAAAGAACTGTTCGACGCGGCGCGAGGGACGCATTGCATGGTCGATCAGGTGCTGTATCATCTCGGTTCCCGCGGCGTAGAATACGACCTGCTTCCTTGGTTGAGAGAGCGAAAAATCCCGACGATGGCCTACAGTCCGCTCGCCCAGGCGGGAACTTTACGAAGAGGGTTGGTTGAGAATCCAGCGGTTAAGGAGATTGCCGATCGACATGGCGTGAATCCGCTTCAGATTCTCTTGGCTTGGTGCATTAGAAGCGGTGACGTGATTGCCATTCCTAAGGCGTCGACAGTAGCGCATGTCGAAGAGAATGCGGAGGCAGAACGGATTAAGCTTACCGAGGAAGTCTTGGGTATGTTGGATGAGGCGTTCCCCAAACCGACTAGAAAGGTTCCGCTCGACATTATTTAAGAAAGCTTTCACATGAAAGTTCCCGCAGGTTAGACTTGTTTGATGCCGAGCCTTGCTCCGTTGGCGGTCCCGAGCGGGGAGCTGTACGGGATCAATACGACCAACCACGGACGCGTGGTCGTGTTCGGAGGGGGGATTCCGTTGTCGTTCGAAGGGAGAATCGTCGGGGCGGTCGGCGCAAGCGGCAGTACGTTCGCAAACGACATTGAGGTTGCGAAAGCGGCGGTGCGGGCTTTCGAAACCTATCCGAAGGCGCGGATCGGGTCTTCCGGGAGCTTGCTATAAACCTGGCGGTTTTAGCCCTATAACGAAACTGGGTCCCGCCAATATTGACGAAAAATCGGCCAAACACATGGGCTGTCCCTCAGGGTACAATACCCCGTAGCACAGCCCCTCTTCTCATGCCATCATTTAAGGCTTCAGGACGAATTTAATGCATTCGTCCGCATGGTTGTAAAAGGTGTTATACGCGTTATGCGCCTGATCGAGCGGCACTTTATGCGTGATGATCTCCGTTGGATCGAACTCGCCTGCCATAATTTTTTGATACAGCATCGGCATGTTCTCATCAATCTGAAAAGCAAGTTCTCTTGTCGGCGTTATCAATGAGCGGATACGGCGTTGTGTATTGGGTCTACTTTGCTGTTCGCTTATCAGTTGGACAATCGGTACGGCAAATGCGGCCGTCTTCCCCGTTCCCGTTTGAGCGCAGCCAAATAAGTCTCTGCAGGCTAACACAGCCGGGATCGCCTTTTCCTGTATGGGGGTCGGCGTAGTATAGTTCTCTTTGCTTAAAGCTTTTAAAATGAGCAAGAAAAGAAGCGGAATCCCGCTCCATTCATGGATGTACGAATTCCTATGATGACGGGATCGAATGCATACCTAAAGCGTATGATTCGTACATATCATGTATCGAATCAGTCGAGAGGGAGAGGACGCAGATGTTGAAAATCACTCTGGAAGTCGCCAAAGTGTTGATTCACGCAGCGGAACTCCGGGCAAGGGAGCTCAGGATCGCGGAAGTGATCGCCATCGTAGACGATGGCGGGAATTTCGTTGCTTCTCATCGGATGGACCATGCCTGGCTGGCCAGTGTCGACATCGCCCACAATAAGGCATGGACGGCGGTCGCGCTAAAAATGCCCACGGCGAGCCTTGCTCCGTTGGCGGTCCCGAGCGGGGAGCTGTACGGGATCAATACGACAAACCACGGACGCGTGGTCGTGTTCGGAGGGGGGATTCCGTTGTCGTTCGAAGGGAGAATCGTCGGGGCGGTCGGCGCAAGCGGCAGTACGGTCGCAAACGACATTGAGGTTGCGAAAGCGGCGGTGCGGGCTTTCGAAACCTATCCGAAGGCGCGGATCGGGTCTTCCGGGAGCTTGCTATAAACCTGGCGGTTTTAGCCCTATAACGAAACTGGGTCCCGCCAATATTGACGAAAAATCGGCTAAATACATGGGGCTGTGCCTCAGGGTACAATACCCTGTGGCACAGCCCCTCTTCTCATGCCATCATTTAAGGCTTCAGGACGAATTTAATGCATTCGTCCGCATGGTTGTAAAAGGTGTTGTACGCGTTATGCGCCTGATCGAGCGGCATTTTATGCGTGATGATCTCCGTCGGATCGAACTCGCCTGCCATAATTTTTTTATACAGCATCGGCATGTAATGAATCACGGGCGCCTGTCCCATGGTCAGCTTCACGTTTCTTTCCCAAATGTTTCCGAACATGAACTGGTTGTATTTAGAACCGTATACCCCCGTCATCTGAATCGTGCCGAATTTCCGCACCGCATTCATCGCGATGTTGATCGGGCTGAGCGTTCCGCCAACCAGCTTGGCCTTCTGCTCTTCCTCCTCCAATGGCGTCTTCTTGCCGTCCATTCCGACGCAATCGATGACGACATCCGCGCCCCCACCCGTTATTTCTTTTATATGCAGCCCCATGTCATTGAAATCTTCAAAGTTGAAGATTTCGACGTTATTCATTTTTTTGGCATGGTTCAGCCGGTACGGGAGATTGTCGATCGCGATGACCCGTTTGGCCCCTTTCATCCAGGCGAATTTTTGCGCCATCAAGCCGACGGGGCCGCAGCCGAGCACCACAACTGTATCCCCCTGCTTCACGCCGCCGTTGTCCACGCTCCAGTAGGCCGTCGGCAGCACGTCGGACAGGAACAGGAGCTTCTCATCCTCCAATTCGCATGACTCCGGAATAACGAACGGCATGAAATTGCCGTACGGCACGTAAAGCAATTCGGCTTGTCCGCCCCAATAATTCCCGTAACGTTCGGTAAACCCAAAGTAAGCTCCCGTATCTACTTGGGGATTGGGGTTGGAGTTGTCGCATTGGCTCTCCATTTCATGCTGGCAGTAATGACAGCTGCCGCACGAGATATTGAACGGGAGCACGACCCGGTCCCCTTTTTTGACCTTTGTCACCTCAGGGCCCACTTCTTCGACGATGCCCATCGGTTCATGTCCGACCACGTATCCGGTTTGGGCTTGAATCGCCCCCTGGTATATATGGAGATCGGAACCGCATATGGCGGTCGAGGTGATCCTGACGATAATCCCGTCTTTTTTCTGAATCGTCGGATCCGCTACCTGCGTCACTTGCATGTTCTTCATGCCATGGAAAGTTACAGCCTTCATAATCGCCCTCCTGTTATGACATGCTTTGAATTTGCATGCATGATTCTATTATGGAATCGGAGAGTGAGGAGCATACATTTGATGTACGGTATTTTCGACAGAGCGGAGCGCCTAAGAACAAGAAAGGAGACGGAAGACGGAACGATTCACGTGAAAGTAAATTCTGAAGGTAGTTCCATTGCGGAAACTTTTCAGGCGCATCATCTGGGTAGATTTCTCGGAAACAATTGCTGCTGCTTCTTGAAATACTTCCGCCAGACCATCGACAAAAAACCCAAGCCACGGGGTCAATTCCGCCTCATTTCTCCTGAAGTAATAATTGTGATGCAGTCCTAATTGAAGTCTGCGGTAGTATTCTGCCAAATTTCGATCATAGAAGTTCTCCAGCACGAACATTCCTTTTAAGCCGTACCCGTCGCGGCGCAGGAGATAAGTGGTTAACATGCGTGCCGTCCTTCCATTTCCGTCCATGTAGGGATGGATCATCAAAAACTGCCACATAAAAATGCCTGCCTTAATCGTAACTGGAATCGTATAAGTTTCTGGGGAATTGACCCAAGCTACCAGATCCTCCGCAATGTCCACTATAGAGGTGTTACCGGGAAAAGATAGGTATGGTAGGATATCAGTAGGTATCTTATGGAAAATCAACGACCGCCATGCATGTATATAAATTCAAGGAGGCAGTAGAAATGATAATTAGCGCGCTCGTACAGAACCGTGAAGGTAATCATCAGGTCAGCCTTTGTACAAACGACAACGTCCATACCCTGGCCATTTCGCCTAAGTCGACAGGGTTCGGATCAAGTGCCAACGGAGGCGAGTTACTCTTTTTGGCCTTAGCCACGTGCTACTGTAATGACATCTATAGGGAAGCGGCGAAAAAGGGCATTCGTATCGAATCCGTGGAGGTGGAGGTTGCTGGTGAGTTTGGATCAGATGGCGAGCCGGCAAAGAATGTGCGCTACCACGCGAAGATTGCAGCGCATGCCAGCGAAGAAGTCATCCGTTTGCTTGGCAGTGAGACTGATCGCCTTGCCGAGATTCAGAACACTTTGCGTGTCGGGACGCCAGTGACGCTGAGTGAGATTGAAGCTGTATCTGTGTGATTCGCATTTTTGCGTGTGTGCAATGCTAAATATTGGAACCGTCCACCATCGCTGCCAGCGATGCGCTCTCCCGCATTGGTTAGTTTAACTGCCCGAAATGATTGATATATCATGACGGAGTTAAACGGGCCAACCGCTTCTCATACATTCTCGTTCTGCTTCCGAAAGAGCTCCCTGAGACTGCGCTGCAAGGCGGTGCTGTCCACTTCTTGCAGCCAACCTTTTTAGTCCTTCAACTCGGTCAGTTCGGCAGAACAGGCAACGTAGTTCAACGTTTTCTGTTCCTGTTCAAAGACCTCTTTCCGACGAGCCAGGAAGTGATTGAACACGAACCGAGCGCTGCGATCGTCTTGTCGATCAGCGTCTGCTGCTCCGCAGCCGGATACAACCTGAATTTCATTTACATTCCATTTAAGCGATACTGTCACATCTCAATTATTTTTTCAGTACCATCAATATTACACACTCCACATGTGTTGAATAGGCAGAGTCAACATATCATTCCCCGAATGTTATCCACTAGAAATATGCTCAGTTTCATTCATTGCCCATTGTATTTCCGTCTCCGTTACCGTCCTTCTATAGCTGAAGATTCTCAGTACTTCCGCTCTTTTGGGTTCCGGTATTTCCGGTTATAAATTCACTTGCGCCTCCAACTCCCAAGATAAAGCGTTTAAAGGCAGATTCAGTCTCACATCAAATCCGGAATATGAATATGACCTTGGAAATATTAATTATATGTGGTTTTTATAATAAATCTGGTTTACCTGGAGGAAGATTTAATGGTTGATTTCCAAGCAATCAAACAACGTCAACAACAAACTTGGGCATCGGGGGATTATGCAATCGTAGCTACTCAGCTTAACATTGTTAGTGAATTACTTTGTGAAGCAGTGGCGCTACGAGCCGGCCAGAAAGTATTAGATGTAGCAACAGGCAGCGGGAACACCGCGCTTGCCGCCGCTCGGCGCAATTGTGATGTAACGGGCATTGATTATGTTCCAGAACTGCTAAGTCGTGCTCGGGAAAGGGCTGAGACTGAACGTGTAAGAGTCACCCTCATGGAAGAGGACGCTGAAAACCTGCCCTTCCAAAGCAACTCTTTCGACGTTGTGCTCTCTACATTTGGCGCGATGTTCGCTCCAAACCAAGAGCAAACGGCCAAAGAATTAGCCAGAGTATGCAAGCCAGGCGGAATAATCGGCATGGCGAATTGGCCTAAAGATTCCTTTATTGGACAGATGCTTACCGTTGTATCCCAGCTTGTGCCGCCGCCGCAAGGTTTGAAGCCTGTTGTCCTTTGGGGATCGGAGGAACATGTGCGCGAACTGTTCTCTGACGTTATTTCATCGCTGCAGCTTACACGTCGAACCGTGATGTTCCGTTTTCAATCGGCCGAGCATTTTCTGGACACATTTTTCAATTATTATGGCCCAACGCTTAAGGCTTATCAATCACTTGATTCTAATGGTAAGGAAACCATGGCTCGCGGCCTTACTGAACTCATAAACAAATATAACCAGTCAGGCGACGAGTCGGTTATGCTTCCTTGCGATTATGCGGAAATTGTTGCTACCAAACGGTAGTATGATAGGGTTCACCGTATCTATTGATAGGGTAAACTGAATTAAAAAGGAGGGGCCGCATTAGCCTCTCCTTAATTCTTTCCGTGCCCGCGCTGCGCGCTATTGGACTAAAGCAAATTCTCAATATCCGTTACGATATCATCAGCAGATTTTCTATTATCGCCCTCGATATATTCGTTGGCGTTTATCCACTCTCTAATTTTATCTTCCTTATCAACTAATGCTATTAAGTTTGTTTGAGAAAAATTCCCTTCCTCATCCTTCATAACTAAAACCCCAAAATTGTTGGCCAACTCGGCCGTCGCCCTTTCTTCCCCACGCAGAAACTTCCAGCCACTTAGGTCAGCATCAAATTGTTCGGCATACTTCTTAAGTGCCCCAGCTGTGTCTCGCTTCGGGTCAATCGTAATGGAGAAAATCTCTGTGTCAGTTCCAAATAGACCTTTATCTATAAGTTTTTGCTGCACCTGAGATAGCAAAAAGGTCGTTGGCGGGCCTAAGTCAGGATTATTAGAAAAGAAAAACTGTACTAACCTTACCTTTCCGTTTGTATCACTCAATGTTACTTTATTCCCATCGATATCCGTTAAGGAGAAATCCGGTGCCGGACTAAATTCTGATGATGACGCCTTATTACCTGCTGTTTCGGTCGATAGTATAGATTGTTCGTCTGTTTCATCACTTGTGTTTTTGCAATTGAAATATACCAGGCATTTTGTGTAACCAATTGTAAGTCCTTTCACAACCTTTCTCTCATAATCCATATCAAAACCAATCGTTAAGCCATTCTCTGAACTATCCCGTTGTTCAACTCGTTTTAACTGATTTCCACTCATTTTAACGTAAAAGTAATACCCGTATTCATTATCGCTTACTGAGTCGTCATTCTTTTCAACACCGTACTTATCAGCAACCTCATATTCACTACTTCCAATCGTTATTCCTCTAATTGTTCGAAATCGTTTAGCTCTGTTATCATCCCATGGGGTGGTTATAGCTGCTACGATGTTATTCTCATCATACATTATGCTGACCCCATTATACTTAGTTCCAAACTCAGTTTCTTCCTCTGGCCGACCTAGAATCTCTTCAACCTTACTCTTTTCCATACCAATGTTAATTTGCTTACTGGACGAATCATCTATGATAGCCAAATCCTTATTAGATAATGATTTTGTATCTTGTGCTAAAGCTTCAATATCTTCATCGGAATATTTCGAATACGCAGATATCGACCGAAGCTGGCCCTGGGTAACTTCGAAGTAATCCTCAATAAATCTCATGTTAGCCGCAGCTACTTTTGATACTTTGTCGTTATTAAATTCAACGAACATTGCACCTTCTGAATCAAAATATACGACAACCCCTCTGTAGTGCTCTTCATCTTCATATTTACCATATGAAGAATACTTCTCGGATACTTGCTCTACAGAACTCCCTACCCCCACATCTTGATTGGTCTTCAGTTCTACATCTTTAGAGCCTACCATTGCAACCTTCCCATCTATCACAGCAAATTGTAGGCTTTCGTATATGTAATCAAAATATTCACTGCCCATTCGGTTCACTAACTTCTTTTTAAGGGGAGCACCTAATTTGTTTACGAGTTCATCAGAAGAAGCCCCTACAACGATACCATAAACATTAAACTCACTAGCTAATCCACGACTCTTGTTTCCATTTTTTGATGGCGCATTCTCATTCGAACAAGCAACACTTAATAAAACTAACATCACCATAACTATCTTTCCTACTATCACTTTACGCAATTCTTTCACCTCATGGATTTAAACCATTGAATTAATGATTTTTTCTATAATCTATTTTATTTATATGTAAAATTCAATGATTAATTTTACATCCGAACTACTGAATTACCATTCTATAACTACTCTACGCTTGTAGTAGAGGTGGTACGGTTTTCCCAAAGGCAGCGGTTGCCGAAAGTATTCCAGTGTTATGTGCCAACATAGACCGCGCCACGCCGTCTTGCAGCATGGAAAGCGTCCCGGTGAAGGCAGCATCGATTGCATTTCCGCAGTTACGTTCATCTGTAATAATTACCTCAATTCGATGGGCGTTCATCAAGTCCATCATTATTTCGAAACAGCCTCTCGGTAAGGCGATATACTTTGTATAATCCTCGTAGCAACCGATAACCCTCGGCTTACCATACGTGGGAAGCCTCATGGCTTGCGCCTTATAAAAATCCGGATTCTGAAACGTAGCCAAATTTTGAAGCTGCTTGATGAAGGCAGATGGCAGATCCTTTTTTTTCGATATAGATCATATTGGAATGGACGACGTTTACTTGTGACGGCAACGCACCCGAAATTAAAGCGGAATGTTTACTAGCCCCCGTTTTTGTCCAGGGCAGATCCTGCTCGTCAGTTTCGTTCCAAGCACCGGTGCTGAGCAAAGAACCTTCTTTTGTCATTTCATAAACTAAATGCTGAACTCGATCTATCGGAAGCTTCTCCATTCCGGCTAGATAACTCCACAGATCCTCATATGGCTGGAAAGTCTCGTCTACGAATACACTATTTCCTTCCTTGCGAGGGACTCCCTGAAGAGGAAGCGCAATCAAGTTTCCAAAGCCGCCTTTTGGCAGCGTATCTTGGTTCGGAAACAATCTATCATATGAATCTAATGAAATCTGGTACCGGCGTTCCATCGTCTTTGTTAATATGGCGCATCCCAATTTCCTTGCGATTTCGGCCTCAATCGGTTGATTGAAGAAGAACCAAACATGCCCGCCATTTCCCGAACGAGACCGCTCAAGTGCACTCGGAATCTGCCATTCCTTGCAGGTTTCCAATACAGCAACAGCATCTTGCTGCCAATTGTGCTTATCGAAATCCATGGCAAGAAACCAACAAGTCTCATCTTGAAGCATAGGATATAAACCTATGGTTCGATTTTTCTTAGCATCGAGATGCCGGGAGATAATTTCATTTGAAATAGATTCAAATGCTTGATGTACACATTCCGAGCATTTGATTTGCAGCTTTTTGCAAACAACCGTCCACTCATTCTGACAAGCTGGTGAATACCCGGATTTTCCGGCTTTGTTCGTCCATCGAACGGGATAGACATCCTCTCTCCCACGAAATAGAGAACGGAATAAGGCTATTTTTAGATAAAGATTGCGTCGGAGGTATCGTTTCCTCTAGATTTGTATAATTGGAAAGTTGGAGCTTTAGGGAACGATTCTCCTGTTTAAGAGCTTCTATTTCTTTCAAAGCCTTAAATAATTGTTGCTCCAGGTCATTACTCATACTGTCTCCAGAAATAAGAGGATTTGGTCGTATCTCTATTCTATCATAGGGGATAAGATTGATATGAATAACCGACTCTCCAACTTATAGTAGAAGAGACGGTTAAGCATAATTTGAATCAATATTTAATAGTGGGATGCAGCGGGAGATTGAGAATTTACTAAAAAGTGAGTTATCACAAGCCCATTATGAATTATATCTTGAGATGGAAGAGATCATCAATTTTCGCAATACTCTCCTAGAACAGTGGCTATACATTGCTGACTAAAGGATGGGGTTCAGTTATCGAGAGAGTTACTATAATCTGTCAGGAGGCAACTTGATAAAAGATCGTTTTGATATTGGATATTCCTTATCAATGCGATCTTTATTTTGGATTCTTCGATTAATGTTGGACTCTGATATTCAATTTGTGAATCAGTTAAGCAGAATAGCCAGTCCTCTCCGTTATTCTAGTTCATATTCATTTTCTACAAGCTTGAACATCTCTGAAGGCATAGTGTTAAGAGCCTTTGACAATGAAAATATCGTATTAAGGGTCGGTTGGCAAATGCCTCTTTCCAACATTGAAATGTATGTCCGGTCAAGGTTACTCTTAAAGGCAAGCTCCTCTTGGGACATTTTTTGGTTAACTCTCAAGGACTTAAGAATTTTGGCGAAAGATAATTCTAAAGTCAAAATCACACCCCCCCAAATTTTTTATTATGATTCATAATGTCGGAAATTTCCACATAATATACTCTACAATAAGGGTTTATTTTGGCAAAACTTTGTAGTAATATTGAATCGCAACTAGTACTAACGATACAAAATGACACTAACTATTATGGGCATTGTCGCATTAAGTTCAGTCATGCGGATAATTGTTGAAAAATGACATGAACTCCATATTTCTCATATCGAAATGGCAAACCTATTGAAAAATAGGGACGCAAAACTATGGGCCTAAGGAAGTTGATTCTACGGTCGCCAAGTTGCCGAAAGTGAGGTGAACGTATCTAAAACATCACTTCTTTGGATGTTTTTTTATTTTCTCTTACACAAGACCCGTACAATAATTGAAAATTCGAAAATCCAGATTCTAATTGACTAGTAGTGAGGTGTTCCCATGTCAGGACATATCAGTGAACAAGAAATCATTAATTTGTTGAAAAAACTTGACGAAGCTCCCAGTTCTGAGGTGCGTGAAGAGGCTGGATCATTCTCAGCTACTACTCAAGCAGCAGACGCAAATACTGTGGTCACTGATGGGTCTATTAAGGTTGAACAAGCTAAGATTATTGTTGGAAACCCCTCCAATGGGGGTAAGTATCCGGTTATTAACGCAACGCAACCAGTCAAGTTAATGGTGGATGGAAAACAGGTCTCTAAAGAGACGAAGGTTACATCCGAAAGCGTGATTAACTGGGAAATTGAAGAAAAGCCTTTATTTGAGATAACCATATCGGATGACAAAATAGAAGCATATCTATCGATTAATCGGGTACAAAGACATGCTTGGATATTAACTGAGAAGTCCCCTTCGTTAAAAGTGACTTTGACTGCTGAGGAAGATATAACTATTGTATTGGAAATGTTGAGTTTACAAGATATTATTGCGGCAGTTGAAAATATGAAGATAAAAATGAATCTTGATGTTGTAGCGATTCAAACGGAAATACTTCAACCTTCTTTTCAACCAGTAACCATTGCTAGGGGTAAAGCCCCCGTCCAAGGGCGAGATGCACAACTTGATCTATATTTCCCTAAAAATATCGAGAACGTATTCACTGAGGTCAGAGGTTATATAGACTATAAAAATCATATGAACATTCCTTCCGTCAAGAACAGAGATGTTATGGCCAAAAAGACCCCTCCTGTCGAAGGCCAGGCGGGGTGTGACGTTTTCGGAAACGTGTTGCTTCCAGAACCAGTCAAGGACATTCGTATTGCAGTAAAGGATACTGTCGAGGTAACGCCTGATTCCATCGTCATTGCTCTAAAGGAAGGTCGACCTAAAGTTACTGGAAATCAGATCAAATACTTTGATATCAACACGGCATTTATCGTACCAGGAAACGTTGATATGCAGACAGGAAATATTGTGTTTGCTGGTGATGTGATCGTGTATGGCGATGTCACGGACAACATGATCATTGAGTCACTTGGAAACATTTATGTGGCTGGCAGTGTTTTCAATGCAACATTGACCGCGACTGGCAGTATCGCAGTCAAAGGCAACATAGTAGGAAGTAATTTGTATTCAGGGTATTTCGGAATGCTTTACAACCGGCTCTATAACAGTTCTAAACAATTGATTGAAATACTTGAAAAAATGCTGGAAAGTACGAAGCTATTGCTATATGAGTTAGCCAAGAAAAATATGCAGGTACGTTATGGACAAGTCTTAGTACTGATTACGGAAAGCAAATATCAGCAAGTTGAGAGCGTTATTAAAGAATTGTTAGGCGTAATTTCTAGTATTCGATCTTACAACAAAGATGATTTACAACAGTTGAACAACTACTTGGAACTATTTCTGCAACCAACAAAAATGATTGAGATAATGACTGCGCCAAGAATGGAAGACTTCTTACGTATTCTGAAAGAAGCATATATGAGAGTCGCATTAAGTCAAGAAACGAATGTGCAAATTGTCATCAATCAGGGGCAAAAATCAATCCTCAAGTCGAATGGAGACATTCTCATTCGTAAAGAAGGAGTGATCCAGTGCGATCTCTATTCAGCGGGGAACATTGTTTTCTTTTTGGACAATTCCGTATGCCGGGGTTCCAAACTTGAGGCGGGAGATACCATATCGGCAATGCTTGTAGGTGGGATGACTGGGGTATGGACAAGCCTTAAAGCTGCTAAGAAAGTTATTGTGAAGAAAATGTTTGAAGGAAAAATCATTGTGGATCGGTATAGTATGGACATCTTTGAACCAGTTGAAGAAAAAACGTTTGACCGCAATAGTATTAGACAGATGGCATAAGAAAGACGTGATTCCTATCGATAATACATGGTTTATTGGGAGAAGATTAAACAACAATATCTATTCCGAGCAGGGCAGCTTGCTTCTGCCAAAAAACAGTATTTTGGACATTCACCATCTTGAACTTCTACGTCAACATGGTATCGAGGTCTGGGCAGACGATACCGAACTAGTTACCGATGTAATCGTTGATGAAGCGATATCTGAGGTTCAGTCGATCTATGAAAAGATACAGAAGAATTCCGGTCAACTTTCAAATCAAATTATCCGTCAAATTGTTATGCCGAAAATCAAAGAATTGTGTTTCAATAAAAACCTTTTAAACGTCATATTGGAATTAAGCAAGAAGGATCATTATACTTATCGACATTGTATCGGTGTTGCAGTCATCTCCTACTTAATTGGACAATGGTTGGGGTTAAAAGATGAGGGACTGAATGATCTCGCCGTCGCGGGGTTGCTACATGACCTTGGAAAAACCAAGATCCGTGACTCGATCTTGAAAAAAGAAGATAAACTCAGTGCAGAAGAGTATTCAGAAATGAAACGCCATACTTACTTGGGGTATGAAATGATTACTAATCTTTCAGGCATGACTGAACAACAAGCCTTAGTTGCTCTTCAGCATCATGAACGGGAAGATGGCAGCGGTTATCCTTGTGGGGTCTGTGGTGATAAGATCACGTACTTTAGCAAAATTGTAGCGGTTGCCGATGTCTTCCATACGATGGTTTCCGAGCGGGTGTATAAGAAGCCAGTTCCCTTATACCAAGTGTTTCAAGAAATCTATCAACGCGCTTTCGGATTATTCGATCCAATAATTGTTCAATGCTTTATAACCAACGTCATGAACAGAATGATCGGGGATTTGGTTCTTTTATCAGACGGTCGAGTAGCTCGCATAGTTATGCTCCATTCAGATGACTTGATCAATCCACTGGTTGAGTACCAAGGACAATATTATGATCTGCGGCTGTCTAAAAATAAAATCTTGGGCTTTGCCAGCAACGAGTAACGAATGGACACTCTATTACCAATAGCTTTGGAGCGTATCATTTAATAAAAAATCTGATTAACCGGGTGAAATTACACTTATGGACGCCCTCTTTCATGCAAGCGCTCTGGATCAATTGGTTTTTGAATCCATGCTCGAACCCGCAGTCATTATCAACAAAGAAGGGATCATAACATCTATCAATCGAACTGGGTTGGACTCGCCGATTTATGATCTCCAAGAACTAGGAAAGCACTTGAATCAAAGCTATTTGGAGTTTTACAAGGATCAGGAAGATCTTCTAATTGGTATTACTCACGTGCTCCAGGCTAAGGAAACGACCTACAGTCAGAAGGTCATTCATGATGATTATTCTTTTTTGATTCGAATTATATCCTTAAAGCGTCAACCATCTGAAGAAATATTGGGTGCACTGATCGTGTATATCGATACGACCGAACAAAGAAGACTAGAAGAAATATTCACAACGGGCGCAAAGCAATTCAGACTCATTGCCGAGCATTCCAAAGATATGATCAAAGTGACGGATACTGAAGGGAATGTCGAATATGCCTCACCTTCGCATGAAGCTGTTCTGGGGTATATTGATCAATCGAATGTCTTTGACTACGTCCATCCAGAGGATGTGATTCGATTAAAGCGTTTGATCAGCGAGACATTAGAGAGCGGAGAATCTAGCCAATTGGAACTGCGCAAAAAAGGGAAAAGTGGCGATTGGATCTGGGTTGAGACCGTATGCTCACCTGTCGTTTCAGACGATGGCAGTGTGCGTGATATAGTTCTTATATCGCGGGATATTACGGAAAGAAAGCAGTTGCAGTTCGAGCTCGAACAGATGGCGTACTTTGATTTCTTAACAGGACTGTATAATCGAAGGAAAATGAGAATGGCAATGGAGGAGACGCTTGAACAATCTTCGAATAATGGCGAACACTTTGCTATACTGATCATGGACTTGGATAAATTCAAATGGATTAATGATACGTATGGTCATGATACTGGAGATCTTGTATTGAAGGAATTCGCCCACCGCCTTCTTGGCTGCAAAAGCGAAAAAGACATCGCGGGTCGTTTAGGCGGTGATGAATTTACCGTTATATTGAAAACCATCAATGGGAGTGAAGATATACATCATTTCATCAGACGGTTTCAACTAGTACTCCGTGAGCCGTATACGATCCCTTATAAGGAAGAAAGCGTCCAAATCAAATCGAGTGTTGGATATTCCATATATCCTCATCATGGTGATTCCGTAAAGAGTCTTTTGAAACACGCCGATAACTTATTATACCGGGAAAAACGAAAACCGATTAAGGCGCTGACCGCAAGACTTTTGAGGAAGTCGAAGTAAATTGCTGCGATCAATAGCAAGGAGAGGTCAAAAATGCACTTCAGCAGACGTGATGAACCCTTTCGATATTGCTTTCCCGAACCTTTGAAGGGTGAATTTCAAATCACAAAAATAAATGGTACTGAGGTGGAGAGCCATTTTGGTAACATGAAAATCCTTGATATTAGTTTGCATGGAGCCAAAATATTTACGGAATACGACTTTCAAATAACCGGGAATGAAATTGAGCTGACCTTGCATTTTCAAATCATGTCTATTGAATTTTCGATTCCAGGTGTTCTTGTCCATCAAGAGATTCATGGACAGGGATTCGATTGCGGCATTCATTTGAACACAGATGAAGCGATCCGCGAGGCGATTACAGGTGAACTAAAGGCGTTCGCTTGGAAGTTGGTAAAGGAAAAGTAAATAGACGGCATCAATTATGGCGGTACAGGAATGTGATATGACTTCTCTTTCGGGATTCAGGAGCTTAGCGATACGGCTCGCTCTCAAGGGCGAAGTCGGGCATCTTATTGCCTCTTTTTCATCACGTTGTAACTTTTAAAGACGAATTTAGATCAAGCGTGCAATTTGATTTTCACAGAAAATAGCCTAATCCTCCGCCATTGTACAGAAGGAATTAGGCTAATGTCGGTGAACCAATCGGATTGGCTCCGCCAATCCAATTGGCGAAGAGACGGCTTTTTCCCGCCAAATAATCAGGCGGCGAACACTATCAAACCGAATTTACCTCACTAAATTAATAGCAATCATTCCATTGCATAAGTACAGAAGCAATAAATGCGTCTGCACTTATTTTTATACTTAAACTCTTCTCAACAAATAACACACATAAATTAAGCGAGCCTGCCACGCCTCATTTTCGAACCATCAATGTGACCGCCTCTACATGCCCCGTATGCGGGATCATAGTGCCTTGGGATTTGGACTGTTACAATCCGCAGAAACCTTGATTTGAAGGGCTTTTTGCCAATTGGCTTCCGATCTTTTTGGCTGCATTCCGATGGCTTCTGTTGATGTTTTACATCAATTTTACATCAATCTCGAACCTTTGAAATCCTTTGTATGAAGGGTTTCTTCAGGCTTTTGTTTATCATTTTGACATCGGAAATTGGTCCTAGAGGCTACCAGCTCAAACCTCGAGCCCCCTCTGTTAGCCACTACACTTCAAGATTAGATCTGCTGTGATGTCCGATCACATGACTTTCTTCCCGATCCGAGTCACAGCAAGTCTCTCCAATTTAGATGCTGAATAGTTCCTCGATTACTCCTGTCAGCCCTGCGCCGTTATTAGGAGATAACGCGATCGAGCCCACTCCAGCGTCGTAGCTGCTGCTACCGTTCACGGAATGGAAACGCAGTGACGATGACACTGAATCCGGATACAAAACCCATACCGTCTCCGTGTTCCGTATGGCGTCCCGATAAGCATGCATTTTATCGATGTCTTCTTTCTTGGCGGCTTTCACTCCGTTAGGGCTTTGTTGGAACTTGAATTTCGCGTCAAAATGATGCCATCTACCCTCCGATTCTACGCTGATGTCCGGACTGTAGTTTTGAGAATACGACTGCTGACCACCGACGAAACACTTGTTGTAGTAGACCGACAACATTCTGTTCGGTGCGGCGAAATCCATTTGAAGGCCTTGCGTCAATAGTCCGGACTCGTCCCATCCTTCAATTCGCTTTATCTCGGAAGGTGACCCCCAAATCCGCTCTACTATGTCGGCCACCATGAAGAAGCACCAATATTCATAGATTTTAGCAATATCCCTCGTATCGACCAATGTCCGAATCCATTCATCAGGCATCGGGAATTTCCCGCCCAACAACCAATGCTGGTAAAAGGAATACCATTGACGATAGCCCGCTTTTCTTTGCAGGACAGTGGATGCCCGTGGAATCGAATGCAGCTCAGCGGTCTCTTGCACCCAACCGGACATCAGCAGCTCCGTCAATTCGTCCTGCATTTTCTTGTTTTCTTCCCGAATTGCAGACTTTCCATGGATCGAATCTTTATCTTTTGAAAGCCGATCTGCCATCCATTCCGTAATCTCCACGGACTGACTCAATATCAGCTTCATCATGCGATTTTCGGCCGTATCGAAAGTAAGGCGGTTGATCCGTTCGAGTGCCGTAGCCGGAAAATAAGCCTGACCCTGCATCATGAGCTTTCCTGCAATTGCGGTAAGGGACAAGCCGCTGGATTTCGGAATCGGCACCCATGTTCCCGGATGTTGCGCGATCACCTCGAGCGTGTCTGGATTGACCGTTCTGACACTCCAAATCGGCGAGTTCACGACCTCGTTTTCGATTCGATGGTGCGGATCGCGGTCAATCAATCTCCACCAGTCCCCTAGCGGAGCCCCTTCCCACTCCCGACACAGCGCTTCTCGCAACAAATGCCATTGATGCAGGCGATATGCTTCCTCGTCGGCCTTCTCTGCCCAATACGATCTTACCGGATTATGGTCGTAATAGGGCAGCAAAGCGATTCGCGAACTAATGAAACGATTCATGTTGAGGATCTCTTTCTCGGACATTTTATCACTGCTCACAGTATACGACTGCCCGCAAAAATTCGTATGTCCCACGAAATTTCTAAAGTTCAGCAAGAATACATTTCTTCGGAGCGGTTTTAGCACTTTCCGATAGTCGTCCAAAATCTGCTTCTTGTCCGCCTCGGTAAGCTCAGTTTCGAATTCTACGACGTAATCGGTCCATTCTTGCAAGACGCCGTTCACTGGAGCGCCCTGGTCGTAAATCGCATGTGCTCTGAACATCGGCAGATCTTCCGCTCCTTTAACAAATAAAGCTCGAATAGCCGGTTTGTATCAGTTGCCTGTACATCCTGTACACTTTTGCTCCGCTCAATGGATAAATATAGCTGTCGTCCGTCTCCAGTTTCTCTCGATTTTCTTTCGAAAGCGGATCTCCGTTGATCGAACCTCCTACGAATTTCTCGAGCAAGTTTAGAAGAAGCCCTTCGATTTGCTTGCGGTTGCCATGCAGTTTCGGCAGCATTTTCTGAACGACCTGCGCGTCTAGCGCTTCCGTGAGTAGCTCTTCGTCCGTTCTAAGGCGTAGGAGTAAGTAGCTCATGACTTCGTCGAACACGCGGTAACCGAAAGCGTAGCCATGCTCTTCGAGCAAACGATGAAGGTTGAGCACCTCTTCGACAGCTGCCTTTAGAATCAAACGGTTCTCCGTCTTCAGAAAATCTTTCCGATAAAGCGGTAGATGATATTGGCCATCCTGCGTAAAGAGTACTTGGCGGTTTCGAAGCGGCGTCCATGCCGTTGAAAAGTCACCTCTGTCACTGCGAGTGTGCCAATAACCGGACAGATTCGTTTCACCGCATTCGAGCACGTTCGCCCGATCCAAAACTTTAGGACTGAACATGTATGTCGTTTCATCGATATTCACAGTGCCGATCACATATAGGTTCTGCGGGATCGCCAGCTTGGCCGGGATGTACCAGACGCGATTCTGATCATCGGCATATTCGATCGGTCTAGCCTGTTGATGAAGGAAAAGCGACTCCTGCACCAGGCGGTCTCCATCCATACGACGGCTCTCTAAGCAGCTTAGATAATCGGAAAAATAATATTCCACTTTGGCCAAGTTCATTTCATCCAACAGCACGAAATAAGGCTGATCCGGATGGCGCTCGGCTCGCAGCATCGTGAGCAGGAAGGACGTGGGCTCATACGTTTCGGTAATCGGGTTGTAATAGCCGAGCATGCCGCGATTGTCCAGCCAATCCGGTCTCACCGATACGAACGCGGCGTTGGAGGCGTCCGGAGCTAAGATCTCAGGGGATGTCTCCTTTTGAAAATGAAACGTTCGACCTCCATCCGCTATCGTAAGTTGGAGCTGATCGCTGATCTTGCATTCCGCATGCAACCAGGTCATAAAGTTTTTGCGGAAGCCGAGTCGTACGGCATTGCCTTGCGACTTGATCAACGAACGTTCCGATTGTCCGCCGAAGCGAACCTCGATTTCAGTGCCGCTCGTCAAATCCATGTCGATCCGGTCCTGCATCTCGACCGTGACCATCATTCGCTGATAATCGAACGTATAGGGGCGCAGTTCAATATGAAACGTATCGCCAAGCAAGGGGCGAGCCGGAGGTTTAAATTTCGAATCGACTTCCGGGCTTTGAGCATATGCGGTGTCCTTCATATACTCGGCGAAGTATTGTGCGATTTTGGTTTTCCCGGTACCGGAAGCTCCCGAAAGGATAACAAAAGGCTTCGCTTGAAGAGCCGTCACGAACCGGGAAACAAATTCGAACGAGAACCAAAATTGGCGCGAACGCAAATAAAGATGAAAATTTTCCGAAAGTGAATTATTGGACAGTTGGATGCGCGGTTGCCGTGGATTCAATCCGAATAATTGCTCCCAAAGCACGGAACCGTCAACCACTTGCTCCAGAATGGCATGCTTGATTTCTTCCAAAAATCGCTGTTCCACTCTCGTAACGGTCGGAACTCGAAATGCGTTGCTGTTCAACTGAACCGGAGTAGTGACGATCCATTCTACCGATCGAGTATTCGGATAGTCTTCGAAGTCTGGATCATGCGAATATTCACCCGTGACTCTACCGATCCCGACAAAATTTTTCATCCCTTGATTGGCAAACACGATATCGCCGGGTTTGATTTCACGATAGAAGCTCCAAATGGATTCCATATCGTTTCTTGGCTCTTGCTCATTATTGTACGCTGCAAAATAGGCAGCCTTTAGTTGCGTTTGGTCATTGTATTGCCGGAGATCGCCAAGCTCTGGCCATCCAATAAAAATATTGCCGTCTTCTAACGCATCCGCCCAGAATGCCGCCCGTTTGCCGGGAGCGACCTTCCATATCGCTGACGGCAAATCTTCGTTCTTCTCTGGAATAAGAGCGGAAATAGGCAGCTTAAGCTCTTCTTTGATGATCGCCTTGAACACTGACAAGAGCAGCAACATTTCGAAAATACCTTGTTGTTCTTGGGTAAATGCGTCATTGGTAGAATTATAAGTTGCGAATAAGAACTGATTTTCGCCTAGTCTTTTTCCGCCCAGCTGTTGGAAGAAAAGAAGGAAATGTTGAATGTATCGAAGCATCTGATGACGGAAAGACTCGTCGCCTTTCTTCGAGTTCAAATCCGTCGTCATATGCACGGTCATATCATCGTCTTGAATTTCATACCGAGCCGCTTGCATCGCTCTATACAAAAGCTCCGACTTCGAGCTACGTATCGAGATCGCGTAACCGCCCCTCTGATCGTCCTGATCCTCTAGCGAAGGGATGCCCTTATTCCGAATAAATTGCACTTGAATGAAGAAGTTTATCGGTTCCTCATGCTCCTTGCGGAAAGTAACGGGGACATGAAGGCTGCCCAAATAAGGCGCTTCTGTATCTGATTGCCGGGAAGCAACTTCCGCACTTAGCTTCCAGCCGTTCAGCAGATCCACTTCGACTGTCACGTATGGATGATCTAGCAGGTTCGCAAATATTTTTCGAGCGGCTTCGAATTTGAGCAAGATAGGCGCCCTCCTGGACAGGTGTGGTGGTTGGATTGTATTCACGAGTATCTATTATTGGCAATATGTCCCTATTATACGCGAAAAGAGGCATCTATGGATAACCACAAGTGCCTCTACTTTTTCTATTCAATTATTCTACTTTATTTGCTTGAATCGTAAACCCGATTCGATAGCCAGCCCGGCTTCACCGGTTGTCCCCCCCTTTATTCTTTCGGTTCTTCGATATCGAACCCACCTTTAAGAATGAACTCCTGAAGCAAATTGTGTACTCTTATGTTGATCTTAAATGGTGGTATTTTTGTGTTTTCCAGTTTTTCAAAATACTCCTTTGCCTTGGCTTTGTCTACGCTAGCCTTCAAATCATCGAAGCGACCGAACTCATTGATGCTTGCCTCTGTTACATTTGCAGCCATGAGATTGCGGAGTTTCTTTTCATCCACCCCCAAAAATCGTGAAATACGGTGGATCTGGTCATTCTTTGCTTTGAATCGATATTCAGTGATGTAATCCCTGAAAGTTTTACCGCTTTCCATCCTAGCATTTCCGCTTTCAACTTCGTGAAGGAAGATGTTTGCATACTTTTGTTCTTCCTGCGTCAACACGGCGAATGACTTATGCAAATCATCAAGCGTCTTCCGTATTTCAGCTACATCCACATCAGCTTGTATAAGGATTTTAAGATACTTTTCAAAACGCGAGTTCAGATAGTCCGAGTCGATTTTCCCGGTATCAATCTCCGTTAGGTATCCATCAATCTCGAAAGGAATATCGTCGCCGCCACCTGCACCGCTGCCGCCGAAAAGCTCTTTATAACGCATCGCCAGAACCAAATAGGTGTTTTCATCCAGTTTCATGTCGACTTGAGTCTTTGGCTTGCCACCCCCATGACTGAATGGGTACGTAGACTGTTTCCATATAAAACCTTGAATTTTTGCAGCTTCCAGATAGTCGTTGAATGATTTGAAGAGAGAAGCAAATTTCCCACGCTCCGAACGGTCATCCGGCAGCCTTTCAAAGTCCGGAATCCCGGAACGGGTGAACAGCTCACTGATGTCATAAAATATTGAATTCAGCTTGTTTAGATTGTACTCAAGCTTTTCTACAAATAATCCAATAGGCTTATCACCAGAATAGAGCTTCACAGCTTTTTCGATATTTTGCTCCATCGTATGTGGATACCTATAGTAGCGTATGGTTCCAAAAGGCTTTTCCGGACCAAACAAACGATTTGTACGGGAGAATGCTTGGATGATATTTTCGAACCGAAGCACCTTATCCATATAAAGCGTGTTAATCCATTTAGAATCGAAGCCTGTAAGCATCTGGTCGACTACAATCAGAAGATCGAGTTGCATTTCAGGCGTTCTTTCAATAAATTGATATGGCTTTTTGTGAGAAAGCCGCGTAGCAATGTCCTTTTTCAGCTTATCATAGTTCTTCAGACTAAAATCCTGTTTATATCTGGCGTTGTAATCCTCGATTATTTCAACAAGACCGTCCTCTTTAAAAGCTACTCCGCCGTCATTGTCGATGCTTGGGTCAAACAGGCAAGTAACCTTTAAAGTAGGCATGGCTTTCTTTATCATCCGATAATAACAGATCGCCTCTGGGATGCTGCTTGTAGCAAAGATAGCATGGAACTTGCTGTTATGGCTTAATGTAACCCAGTTGTCAGCAATGTCCTGAACAACCATATTCGTATGTTCTTCAGTTTGATATTGGGATCTCGGCACGTAGTTCTCTATACCTCTGACATACTCTGCGTCATCACCGATGTAGCCCGCCATTTTTACACGTGAAGAATTCATGTATTTATAATAGACTTCGCTCTTTTTAGGATCAGCAAGGGCTTCTTCAACGGTAGCTGCTTTGGCCTGTCCCAAGGCAACAGCCTGCCGAACATCTCTATCCCTGTATGTCGATACTCTGTAAGGATCAAATCCAAGGACATTCTTATCACGAATACCATCAGCAATGCTGTATCTATGCAACTCGTCACCGAAGATAGTTGATGTCGTGTTCATTTTCTTTTGGTTTTCATCCTGAATCGGCGTTCCTGTAAATCCAAAGAAAACGGCAGACGGGAAAGAGTCCTTTATACCCTTGAGCATATCTCCGAAGGTAGTGCGATGCGCTTCATCGACAATAAAGACGATTCTCTTGGAACTCATCATCTCAATATCATGAGCATTTACGCCTCCCTCTTCGTCTTTGATATTGCTCATTTTCTGGATAGAGGTGACTATAAGTGTGTTTGCAGGGTTGTCGCTTTTTAGTTTTGAAATTAAAGTAATGGTATCTTCCGTTGCCTGAATAGACTCATTTTCATCTGCAAAACCGCGATACTCTTTCAAGGACTGTGTTCCGAGTTCAATTCTGTCCATTAGGAAGATAACCTTATCGGCATCTTTTGAGTTTGCAATAAGCTGCGCCGACTTGAAGCTTGTCATAGTCTTGCCGGAGCCTGTGGTATGCCAAACATATCCGCCAAGCCTGTCGCGACCATCCCAGTTGGTTTTGGAAACACGGTCAGAAATAGCGTTTGCTGCATAGTATTGATAGCTGCGCATGACTTTCAGTACGCCGTCGGTGTCATCGGCGACGGTGTAAAAGCCGATAAGCTGGTGTGCCATCGGAATGGAAAGCAGTGAAGAAGCAATATCATTCCAGTCATTGAGAGGCTCGTTATTAAAATCTGCCCAGTGAAAAAAGAAATCTTTATTGAATTTTCCGTCCATTCCAGGGCTGGCGAAATAAACTGTTTCTGCCGGCTCCATAGCAACAAAAATCTGAATCAGAGAAAATATTCCGGTGAAAACCCCTTCATCGGAGTATTTTTCTATCTGGTTATATGCCTGGCTGACTGAAACGCCGCTGCGCTTCAGCTCGATGTGAATAACCGGCATACCGTTGATCAAGAGTATCAAATCACCGCGACGATCATTTAATATTTTGGACTTACTCCTATATTTGGGCTGCTGTGCGATTTGATAGCGGCTTTGTCCGGCAGCGATTTCACGTCGGTCATAAATCTTGAGGCTGACCTCTTTCCCGAAGTGCAGCGTGTCATCGGGATTATCACGGGTAACGGCTACAGTTCTCCCGTTGATAAAGCTGTTGAGTTTCAAGGGCGTCCGCAGCGTGTTGATCTGCTCCATAATCTGTTGCATCTCGCCGCTTGTCAAAGGATAATCATTTAAACGGTCGATACCTCTGTTGTTTTCAAAGAGAATATCCGACCAGTTTTTTAGCAAATCTTCTTCAGAGGGATATTTCAAGACCTTAGGTTCCCATCCTTTATGACAGAGCACCTCAATCAAGGCTTCTTCAAAGTCAGATTCTTTGTCAAAGACCATTGCCAATTTACACCTCCTACACAAACATTTTTTCGAGTATTGATTTTTTGATATTTTTCAACTTTTCTAACTCAGACTGATGAAGGGTGATGAGTTTGTCAAGGCATTCTAAAAATTCAGCAATCCGAGTTTGTTCCTCATAGCTTGGAAATATAACCAAACCAGTCAATGCATTATCATCACTTACTTTCATATCGTTTTTCGCGCCTTTATTTACCAATGGCTTAAGATATTTATTAAGGCGATAATCGTAATCAAAATAGCATTGAACAAAATTTGAATTTGTGTTTTTTTTAGGCTTATAAACAGCATATAATGTAGAAACAATTCCAGGTTTCCCCTTATTTGTCTTGATAATTCCATATGGATTTGCCTTCAATGGTGATTTCGTATAAACAACATCTCCATTATCAACTATCCCGTAATTTGAAACAGACGCTCCGGCAAATGAACGCCCCTGAAATTTAATTTGATTAATAATTCCCAGTTTACCAGACACAGATAGAACATCACTCTTGGAGAAATCATCATTTGAATTTTTTTCGCTCGATGTTTCAAGATAATCGCTTAACTCACACTGTTCCCAAGCATCGGTAAATCCGGCAAAGCGGATTTCCGGAACATTAGCTCCATCCTTAGGGAACATATTTACGAGCATGGATTTTTTGACGATTACCAGCTTGTCATACTTACGCTGATAAAGGGTGATATGGTGGTCGAGACTTTTGAAAAAGGTCCCGATTTTTTTTTGTTCGTCCAATGAAGGTAAAGGAACAATTACCTCATTGAAATCCTTCAAATTATAATTTGAGCGACCATCGCCTGTTGAATTTGTGTAAGCAAAATTCTTATGTGCATCGGAATTAAGAAATGTCGCCAAATATTCCGAATCCAAAATTTTAGGATTAGGTCTTGTGTTAATGGTCGCAAAACCTATTGCACCTTCTTGATTTTCGCCTATAATAGCTGATGTTCCTACATCACCAGTATGAATTGTTACGACATCTCCTATATGTAATCTACGAGTCGAGTTTTCTTGAGCAAAACTCTCATTAAGAAAAATAGGAGTTTCCGAAAACTCAAAATGGTTTTCTTTTATATCAGAGTTTCTGATGAGTAATGTTCCTTCATCACAGTAATTTTTGGTCATTGTTGTTACTAAACCGATGAACACTTTACCTAACTCCGTTACCTTACGCTGTTCCCAAGCATCAGTGAATCCGGAAAAGCGAATCTCTGGTATTTTATCCTTTTCAGCCATATCACTCACCCTTTAAAAGCGTCTGGAACTCGCTAAGACCTTTCATATCATACTCGTTGCCGACGAGTTCATCAATGAGCGCCGAGAGAGTAGACTCCGTTTCCTGTATCTCCGATTCGATAGCAGAGTAGGTGACAACGTATTTTTCAGACAGAGCTTTGATTTTCTCTACCAGAACATTAATTACCGCATTGGGAAGCTGCTTAATACTTTCCGCAAGAGGAAAAATCCATTTTTGCTCAAGCAGTTCAAGCGCCTGTTCGTCGGAAAGCGATTCGATGGTTTCCTTTGTTTTCATATGCAATGCAGCGGCATCCGCTTTTACCTGTGCTTTTACTTCTTTTTCTTCGGTTATCAGATTGCTTACTTTTAAAATTTTTGCTTCAAAGAATTCTTCAGGGAATTCAAAAGCGGATTGAAGCTCTGCTAAATAAGCATTTACTGCTTTTTTAGAATATGTGCCATCATTACCCGCTTCCATATTGGACCATACTACATCGTCATGTGCGCTGATAAAGGCAAGTTTGTCGGCTTTCCTGGAAAGTGCAGCATAAGCGTTCAGCGCCTTGATTTCCTGGGTGTTAACATCTGCATAGATTTCTTTAAGTTTATCCCCGACTTCTTTTGCCACAAACGCATCGCCGGAATCGTTAGTCACGCTTGAATTCTTTTCTTCTTCGGAAAGCGAGTCAAGTATTTCTTCATATTCAGAGGATATTTCAGCAAGGCGGCCCTCTTTTTGTTTAAGTGCTTCATATTCAGCTGAAAGTAGCGTCCGCTGAACAAGTTCAAACGGAATAATATGACCGATCCAACCGTCCTGTACCTCTTCCTCTTTGCCGTCCTTTTTCTTGACTACCATGTTGGGATCAACTTTTTTAACAGCGTTGAAGCCCTCCGTCTGAATTACTTCTAAGTCAACAGATGTTATTGCCCACTCGTCATCAAGCAATTGATATGCTTCATATTTGTTAATAAGCGGAATGTAAGCAAGGCGGGCAAAAATGTCATCACTCAAAACAACCTCTTCTTTTGAAATATTGAGGCTTGCCATATTCGTTATAAGTTCGCTTTTCAAGAAACCGTCGAAGTCTCCGAAAGCTCCCATGAAATTAGAAATAAAAGCTTTTACGGTGGGATGCTCATCGACAGTCTGTTCAATATTGTCGACCGCCAACTCGACATAAGGACCTACACCTTTTGTAAACAATGACTCTTTTAATTCCGGGAAAGCACTCCAGTATTCGCTAAGTGCAGCAATTTCGCTCATGGGAATACCGCCGAACATAGAAGCATAAATGTCCCAATTTTCTGCGCCTTCAGTGGAATCAACATATCTCGGAATGCTCAAGTTGTATTCATTCCGCCGGATTTCCTCACGGCTGACTTTTCTTGAGAATTTTTCAATATCGATTCTGGCAGTAACAGCATCAACGATCTTTTTAATGTCGGATGCTCTCAGATTATTATTCTTGCCAACTTTAATAAAACCTTTGGATGCATCAACAATCAAAACATCGGTATTCGCACGCTTTTGCTTCAAAACCATGATGTTTGTCGGAATGCCCGTACCAAAGAAAATATTGGCAGGAAGTCCGATGATAGCATCAATGTGATTGCCTTCAATCAGATTTCTACGAATCCCGCCCTCTTCACCGCCACGGTATAAAACACCGTTCGGAAGAACTATTGTCATGATACCGTCCGGCTTAAGATGGAATAAGTCATGAAGCAGGAAAGCATAATCAGCTTTTGTTTTCGGAGCGAGGCCGAAACGTGCGTAGCGAGGGTCTGTTTCCTTATTACTCGGGTCCCAATTCTGAGAGTACGGAGGATTGGAAACAACTGCATCCACATAAAGTGGATTGTACGTTTCAACCGGGTTGGCTTCATCAAAGTACGGCCAATCATCTTCCAAAGTGTCAGCGTTGCGGGTTACGATATTATCCGGGAGGATGCCACGCATAACTAAATTCATACGAGTGAGGTTGTATGTATTCTGCTTCAGCTCCTGTGCATAGTATTTAATGTTGTTTTCATCATCAATATGCTTTGCAACAGTACGACCGATGTTTATCATGAGGGAGCCCGAACCGCTCGTAGGGTCATAAATTTTGATTTCCGTTCTGTCCTTCAAAAAGCCTGTAACAATTTCGGACATAAGAAGAGATACTTCATGCGGCGTGTAAAACTCGCCTGCTTTTTTTCCGGCATTGGCAGCGAACATACCAATCAGATATTCATATATGAAGCCAAGAATATCGTAGTCCTGCTTGCCATCCATAGGAATATCTTTAATCAGATGAATCAGATCGCTGATAGCTTTGGTTCGCGAGCCGGAACTATCACCGAGTTTACTTAAACCGGTCTGAAGGGTATTAAATATACCCTCGAACACCTTCTTATGAGAGGGATTAATCAGACGGTTGAATGCTGACAAGGCATCCGTGACATTAGACACATCAAATTCTTTGCCCATTTTGAGCCAAGTTGAGAACAAGTCCTTGTAGGCAATAAAGTATCCGACATGTTCACGAACATACTTTACGGTTTCGGCATCGTCTTCAACAAGAGCCTCGATCTCTTCCTGGGTAAGGCTGTTTTCTTTCAGAAACTTTAACTGCTTGTCCGAAAGGTACTTGTAAAATATGAATCCCAAAATGTAATCTTTATATTCGTTGGCCTCGATCTTTGAACGCATTTTATTAGCTGATTCCCATATTTTCGTGGCGAGTTGTTGCTTATTCATAAATTTTATTTCCTCTCTGCATCTCTTTATATATTTTAACAACCAACAAGGCGTTTTCTTCCGTTCCTCAAACTAAGACACATTGTTTTTGTTTAACATCTCCATAATATCATCAATATACAGACAACATAAGATTTTTCCCTTTCCAATGTCCCGTCGATCATAGGCCATCCCTCCTCTCGTATGGATGCCTTAATGATCTCATGATTAGATGCCGTATTGAAAGCGCGTTGTATTTGCCGCTTGCGGAAATAAAAAGAGATGATGCTTAAGACATCATCCCATTCTGTCGACAAAGTACCGTCGAAAGTCTTTCCTTTTGCGCAATACCTTAGGATAAATCCGCTTTTAGAACAACGTTTCTTGTATTTTTACACATATATGATAGAGGAATGTAGTTTTACCCGAACGATTATGGGTTGTTGTCATATATCTTATGTCAGAATAGGAATAATCTTTGTCAGCATTCATATCTGATGAAATAAGCATTACTGGGTATTCATGGTTTTTAACATGGGAGCAATACTTATTCCAAAAAGAACCAAAATCTTTAACTTTGACGTATGACAGGCATACATTGAACATATTTCCTGCTGAATCATATGAATATATTTTGTCAAGATGCGTATTAAGATAATTAGTGTTCAAACTATCTAAATTAAGAGCTTCTATAATGGTAAACGGCATGCCGTTTTTTTCAATATATATATCAACTTCGCCAGATGATTTTCCTACGGCAGAACTGCCGCGCCGAGTTTGATCTTTAAGGCGATATCCGTTTGTTTCTAGTAAGTCTGCAATAAAGTCATTACGCTCATCTTCTGTAGCATTCACAAACAGTTTTCGTGCTTGGAGCTTAATGCAAGCCAAGTAAAGATCACGAATAAATAAATCGGGCTGTGATTCTACAGTCTGCGTAGATTTGAAGAAAATGGAGCTTGTAATCTTTTTTACTTTGATTGCATAAATATTTTTACCATCAATAGTAAGACGACCAAAATCTATTATCGGTTGCTCAGATAATAAACCGAGTGCCCGTTTTATAGGTTCATCTATCTTAAATCCAGCACTTACTCCATTTATAGAATACTTATCTGTACTTTTATTAGCTCCAATTACAATGTAACCGTACTCGTCTGGCATGTTTGACAGAGCAGCGATAAACATTGCCAAATTTTGCGGTCTAAATTCTAAGTCCCTACAAATAAGATTCTTTGAGCCTGAGGATTGTAGTAAGTGTAATACTTCATCAATGTCGATCACTTCTCTCTTATGCTCCTTAATGGAATTTTGTTAACTCCAGTTAACTTCAGCATTTTCCCAAATGTTATTTTTTGCGGATCGCTTTTCCCATCTTCAACCCACAATTCGCAATCTTTTTCATAATCAAGAACATCTAATTCAGAATCATAATATAAGATTATTTGACCATAATCGGACGGGCGAGCAATCAAATAAATTTCAGTATTGTATTTTTTAATTACAAAGATAGTATTGCTGATTTCTACCAAATCTGAAACATCATAATCCGATTGCTCACTTAAAAAATCGATAATCTTTTTCTTGGATCGCTCAAGAATTTCTTTTACATAACTAAACATCTCTAAGTTACTTTTAGAATCATGAAGAAATTCTGCGTTAAGTATATTGTTTGCTAGAGCACGTTTTAAATCTTCTTCTGTTGAAATACCCCATTGTGCAAGAAGTTCTTTTGATAGCTCGACCGTTTTACTTGAGCTACTTTCGATATCAGAGCGAGACAATATCTTTTCTAATTCTTGCACCCCTGAAACACCATATTTCTTTAACACATCATTGTATTCTTCCACTATAGACATATTTTCAGCAATGTCATTGTCATTATAAAACCAATGTAAATTGGTTAATAAATCTTTAAAGCACTTTAGGACCTTTTCATTACCCGAGTTTTCTCTTAGCCAAAGGTAGGTCTTATTAAAGACTTCTTTTTCATCAGCATTATATTGGCCTAAGCTGTTCTTATTCTCCTTCACATATTTTGTGATCCTCTCGGAAATCCCCTCCAGGTAAACTGTTCTAGTTTCAGGCAGAATGAAACAAATGTCTTTTAATAACAATGTTTCACGCACGTCATATCCTGTGTAATTACATGCGTCCTTAAGGGTTTCTTCAATATCACCAGAATCGATAGACAGCTCTGCGCTTTTTTTGAAGACACCATGCTGATTAGGCAATATATCGATACGATCTAATAAATGGCCTTGCTCATATTTCACCAAAGTTTGAACAAAATCTGACAGCCAAATAATTGCCTCGTGTTCACTAGCAAAACTATAGCGAGAAGTGAATACATCGATACGTCCACACGAGCTTACGTTCTTGGTTATTTTTTCTCTCCAAAATTTCAATGCTGATCTAAGAAGCGCATTTGAATGTCTTGAGACTTTACTTTTCCCCCACGAATCATCAGAATACAAATGCTTAACAAGACTTAAAAAGGCATCTTGTTCTTGGCTTTGTTCAGATTGTAAGCAAATAATATCTTTATAAAACTCTTCTTCTTTCGGATGCGATCTCTGCAATTTCTTTTCCATCTCTGCAAAAATATCTTCTAGCGTACACTTTTTTAAGTTAGGGAGAAGTTCATGTTTGATTTTTACATCCAATAATTTCCTCTTAAAATCAAAATCTATAGTAGCAGCAATTTTTTTATAAGTTTCATCAATACCGCAATCAAGCAATATTGAATCAATAGCACATAATTCACCATGCTGATTTGGCAAAATACACGGATTTCTGCCAAGGCTGTTAGAGAATGATTCTTCTTTCGCATAAAATAATGCCAATAATTCATTTAGCCAATCAGTTACATCACCAATAACACTTTTTGATAATGCATCAGTATTTTCGAATTCTTCTACTCTTTTTATTAAATCCAATAAGCCATAGTTGCGACACTCATCCCATAGAGAATCGTACCATAGCTCTAGTTCTTCGCGCTTTGTGATCATACTAGGAATGATTTTGCTTGACAGTGACCACACTTTTTCCCTTGCATTTTTATCCAAATCTTTTGGAATAAATACGCAGGCATTGCCCCATTCATCGTATAGAGGTTTTTTCTCAGCATTATGTGTGTAAATGAGTGAGATTCCTTTGATGTGAGATTTTAGTGGATTAATTACTTCTTGCTCATACCATTCATTGGATAGCCATTCCTTCCCAGACTGTTCAGGGATTTTAACAATGTTATAAATCCCTTCATAGCTTTTTTCTGTGAAGAAGTCCAGCATTTCAATGTATAGTTGACAAGCTGCTTTTAACTTTTGCTTGTTTTCTAATACTTGTGCATGTTCTTTATCCGTTAAGTGGATTCCATTTCGTGGTTCTGTTGGATTAAACAGCGGACTATTTACTACCACAGGAAACGAGAAATCATTTGTACCTAAGAGCGGAAAGTCGCAAAAAATACGGGGCAGTCCCTCGTTGTATTTAACAATAATGATGCTTTTTTCATTTTTTTGTATCTCAAGAGCAATTGACAAATCTATAGTGCCAACAATACAGATACGCTTATTTTTAAGGGTGTGGTTCCCACTATTGTTTGTTTCAACAACAACTTCTATTTCGTATGCATTTTCAAGATTACTAGCCATTGTTTCCCCGCGACTTATTTTCTGGATGAAATGACCGCTTGTGACTGTAATCGAATTTATCTCCGGAACAAAAGCAAATACGTAAGGTGCGGAAATAACTAGATTTTTCAGACCTTTCTTTGCAGTTAATACACCAGATTCATCCAAAACGTAATTGAAGCAGGTATTGAAATCATCCTCATTAATTGTGTTATCATTAGTCATTGTAGTGTTTTTATCTAACTGAGAGCAACTCTCTTGTATCGCGTTTATTATTGACTGTTGATCCGTACCAGACCGGTCTAAAACAACACTAAAAGAACACGGCGGTTCGCCAACATCCTGCAAATATCCAGAAACCTTCACTTTTTCTGAAAGCAAATGCGTAGTTAAGAACCCTGTTCCAAATTTTCCTGTAGTCTTCTTATTTTTTGCATCGGTTACTGTGCGATCTTTTGTGGAAACTTGTTCTATAAGAAAAACTATATTTTTCGTTGAGAAAAGTTTGCCGTTATGTTTAAATTCAACAGTTTTTCTGCTCTCATCGAAATTGATAATAATGTCAACCATACCGCTAGAGTTAACAACATCTTTTGCATTTTGAATAAGCTCCCAAATCCATCTATAAGAAGTTGTATCATCATTTTTCAACTTTAACTGAGTCAACATATCGATAATTTTATTTGCAGCTTGCGCTTCTTGAGCTTTATTTCGTAGTTTTTGTATTTTTTGTGAAAACTCCATCTTTATCCTCCCTTATTTCTAATATTTCATACATCCGAAAAATCATATTTTTTGTTAATATAGACGATTATAGTTTGAATCTCATTGAGACATTCTTGAAGCAATTTCATAATTTTCTGATGTTGCTCCAATTTTGAACTAATATCTACTTTCTCGTTTATCTTTTCCTTGAAGGAGAATTTATTCAAGATGAAATCAGCAATTTGATACTTTGATTTCAATTCTTTGTATTCTTGAACTGCTTCAATATTCGGCTTCAATTCTGTCAAAGCATCTATCAATTTGATATATAAATCCATGTTATTACCTGGATATTTATTCTCATATAAATTTTCAAAGATAAAGTCATTTTCAATCTCATCTCTGAAGATCTTTATAACTTCATCATGTAAATATGACTCCTCTTCCGTCACACCTTCTCGAAGATCTATATCCACACCGTCATCTCTCTCACGCACTTCATACTTCCCTTGTATTCCATAAATTTCATTAAGAATGGTATCCATATACTTATCCGCGAGGTTACGAAATAATGCTCTGTAATTCATCAACGATAATTCGCGAAGTTCTTCTACAAGTTTGAGCAACTTTTTGTTTAAGGATTTATTTGGAATGTCAAAGCTTCTATTAACAATTTCTTCAGTTTTCTGAATAAATAAGAAGTCAAATATTTTGCTGAACTCGCTTTGTTGAAGTGATTTTCTGTATAACGCATTAAGCTCATCAAACATAGGAATATAAATATTATTTTTTCTATATAATGAATTCTCACGATTAATATCAAAATCTTTATTGCTTCGGTTATTCAACATAGACATAAAACCACTTATTAATACACCAATCATAGTCCCAAATACACCAATAAGTGTTTTGTCCTCCTGTTTATAGACCATAAATAGTGCCCAAGCAATTAACGCAATCAAAATAATATAAAGCAAATAACTCTTATATAATTTTAGCCTCCAAAACAACTTCCTCAACAAGGGACTTCACCTCAACGTTAAATGCTTTACACTTTTAATAAAAATCCTACTTCTTATTTATAGAAAGATTATGTAATTATTCAGCACATAGGATTCTGACATATTTTTTCCTTTTCCAACAAATCCCTACATGAATTACGTTCGATGAACACATAGTAATCTCCTTCAAAATTTAAGAATAATAATACTCCAGTACAAGATAATAAATCCTGTACTGGAGTATTATTATTCAACCGATACACAGTAATTATTTACCGTTTGTTTATTACGCTAGCTTTATTGTATTCTTAATCATAACTAGTCAACCACCACAACCCACTCCTTTTCTAAGGAGTAGTTTGTGGTGGTTTTTTCTATTTAGCGAAACCTATTAGAAAGAAATGACTTTTATTACTCATGTCTTTTGTGTGTTAGTGAGAATCCATGAATTGATCGAGTCTCTATTAAATAATATTCTTCTTCGAATTCTTACAAAAGGAATTTGATTTTCACGCACCATTGTATAGATAGAGTCAGTCGAAACACCAAGATAATCCGACAACTCTGATACAGAAAACACAGCTCTGGTTTCGGCCTCATCTTTTGGATAACTTATGAGCTGTCCGCTACTTTTAACAGGATGTGTCTGAGCATTTTCACTCTTGGAATCAGTAAGTAGCTTCTCTTCCATTTGCAATAGCGTTTTGAGAAATTGAATTCGCAACAAATCATACTCTTTCATATTGATCACCTCATGATTTAGCTCATTGCAGCTATTAAGAAATAGTGCCAAAAAATTATGGGGCACCCACTTTAATCATTGAAAATACAAGATCAACCTTGGATTGATTTCTGATTTCTTTAAGGAGGTGATATCACCGGTATCTAAATTTTTGAGCTACTGGCCTGAAAGTATCAATCGTGAACCTCAATATCAGTTTCACCAATCTAATCATCGAATTTCGCCACTTAACTCACAATTAAGAATTTAAACCAACCTGCATCAAAGCGATATTATGATTAATGGTGATGTGTAATGGAACAAATAGAATTTAATGAAGATATTTATAATATGCATCGTCTAGCTGTTCACAAAGTTTATGAGAAGTTGTTTCCGCTAACCTACCATGACCGAAATTAGCCGGTAAAAGATGTCCAAACATAGACCGATATA
>NZ_JBHSNC010000041.1:0-102263 GCF_042655785.1 Cohnella yongneupensis | reverse complement strand
TACCAAGGAGTCTTTTTGTTTTTCAAACTCGATATTTCTTCATTATAGGAATGCTGCCCGTTACTTCAATAAATGATTTTAGACTTTTTTTACATTCTATTTAGAAGCGCTTTAGATCCGGCTCCACACCCTCTCAGGGAAAATGAATTTCCCTGAGAGGGTGTGGAGCGAATGGGTGAACATGAGGGGCATTGGTTTCCAGTATTCGGATCGTCTTTTTCTCGCTTCTGATCGTCTTCCTGATCGTACGGATCTTCATGCTCAGGCGGTATGGGCCTTCATGCGGACTCGGACCGTACGCCGGTTACCGGAACGGGTGGATTAAGACGTCAGAGGGAAATTTCTATGCCGAGTTGATTTTGAAAAAACGGCTGGCAAGCGGAGAGATCGGAATCGAGGAGTCTAAGCAGTTACTGGATCTGATCCGGCTAAAGGAACCGAAGAGCTGACAGGAGCGGTTAATTGAAATGAAAGAGAAGAAGCGGCATTCCGCGCGGGAGGGACAGCCGCTTCTTTGACGGATTAACTTGGTGTTACTCCGCGTCCGGTTCTATTCCAATAAATATAGGCAAACTCAAACCCAGTTGGCCTTCAGAAGCTTCTCGCGGAGTGAATGCGATATAAAGAGTGGACTTGCCCACGCTTCTACCTGTTAACGTTAACTGAAACGAAGTCTCCGATCGATAGAGCTGTTCCAAATATGTTTTCATGATGCCAAGCCGGGCCGCCGTCTCCGGATATAGGTCCAGCATGTGCCCGCCCGGGAAGGTGATTTCCGAAAATCGATAGCGATAACCGTTGAACTCAGCCCCCGCTGATACCAATTCGACCGTCTGCGGATCGCCGCTCCATTCTTCCCGAGCATGGAAATCGTGCGAAACGCTGATCAGCTTACCCTGACTAGGTTCGATCAATCGCTCGTCGAGAGCCGGCCCCCACAACAGCACGTCAAGTCCAGTGAAAGCTGCTCCTTGATTGGTAAGTCCGAATTGAATCGTCGACGGGAAGCCGACATCCCCTGCCGCATGGGCGGCCCAACTTGTGAATGATAGCTTGGGCACGTCACTGTGCACTATGTAATCGGATAAGCGGATCTTGCTGCGAAAATGGAGAACTTTCACCTGACCGTCCATTATCGTCTCTTTACTAAATTCCGGTTCAATCTCATAGCCTCGCATCGCCGCTTCGACGGGAATTTTCAGCAATTCAGCCGCAACAGCCAACGCTTCTTCCGCGAACACCGTTTCTTTCTCCCAGATCGCCTTTAGTTCCGTAGGATTCACGCCAGGCGCACAAACTTCGGCCCATTTCGAAGGCAGCCCGTTCCTTTTGCGGGAACTTCCCTCGAACATTTCGTTGAAAATGTCCAAGTCGTTGATGATCGTATCGGCCGTCCTGCCGTTCCGATATAGGCGCAGCAAGAGCAGGTCGCTATCGTGTACGACGGACCCGACGGTAGGGACGCCGGCACGAGCCGAGATGACTGCGCCAAGCCTGTCCATTGCGTCGATATCCTGTTCATCGAGTTTTTGGTCGTAGACGGAAATCCATCGGTCAGAGGAAAGCTGCACAAGGATAGATCTGTCGGCTGACGCGGGGTCATCTGTTTCCTCGTATTCCGACTCTACTAAGCTGTCTCTTAGGGTAAGCGCCAGTTCCTCTAGCAACTTAATTCTATCGTGTTCGGCGGCGAACACTTGGATATTCGAAAGAAACGTACCCAATGAGAGCACTCCTTACGTTATTTGATCTCTTGACGAATATAGATTCTTTCGCCCGTACCCGGGTTGTAATAAACGCGCTGCATTTCCTGCGTAACGGGATCTACGTTAACTTCTTCCGTGCGTACAAACCCTTTGGGAACAACCCCGGACTTCCTTTGTTTGTAGCGCTTATCATAGAAAAGAACAGATACGATTATGAGTACGACAACGATAATGATCTGAACGCCATAGTATCCGACAATCCATTTCATTCTCCGGCTTTTTCAACCACGACGGCAGTGCCGTAGGCTACGATTTCGCCCATCGTTTTGCCGATTTCACCGGAATCGAAGCGAACCATCACAATGGCGTTTGCACCCATGGCCTGAGCGTTTTGTACTAAGCGGTCCATGGATTCTTTCCGGAGATCCTCCAGCAACGAAGTGAACTGCTTGATTTCGCCTCCGACCAATCCTTTGAATGCTGCTTTGATGTCAGCGCCGATTCCGCGGCTCCTAACAATAAGTCCAAAGCACAACCCCTTAACTTCTTTGACTTTGTAGCCCGGAATGTTTTCGGTAGTAACGACGATCATATGTATTCGCACCTTTGCTGATTTTTCCTATATTTTAACACATTTGCTGGATATATAGCCGCGAAGCAAGTACAACACGGCTTTATCGTTCCGCTAATGATTTTAGACTTTTTTTACATTCTAGTTAGAAGCGGTTTAGATCCGGCGGATACAATGAAAGCAGGGAAAATGAATTTCCCTGAGAGGGTGTGGAGCGAATGCATGAGCATGGTGGGCACTGGTTTCCGGTATTCCCGATCGTATTCTTCTCGCTTCTGATCGTCTTCCTGATCGTACGGATCGTCATGTTCAGGCGGTATGGACGCTCTTGCGGATTCGGACCGTACGCCGGTTACCGGAACGGGTGGGCTAAGATGTCAGAGGGGAATTTCGATGCCGAGTTGATTTTGAAAAAACGGCTGGCAAGCGGAGAGATCGGAGTCGAGGAGTATAAGCAGCTATTGGAGCTGATCCGGCTGAAGGATCCGAATCACTGACCAGTGCGGCGGATGGAACGGGAAAAGAAGAAGCGGCATTCTGCATGGGCGGGACAGCCGCTTCTTTGCGGTGTTATCAGAATGAGCTAATGACTTGCCATATCTCGGGTGTCTCTTGGCCGATCCACCAAGCTGCCGCACCTTTTAATTTATATTTGTTGATGATATCCATCCGCAGCTTCACTGAATTTTCATCTTCAAGCCAAATTTGATGCCTCTCGATTCCTTTAATGTACTCCACATAATTTTGTTTTGTTGTGGGATCCCATTTCTTAATTAATCCATAATTAGCGATTATCTTATCGACATCCACTAATCCCAATTCGGTTCCGTAAGCTTTGCCGCTGTTTAGATCAGTAACCCATTCTCTTGTGTAAAAAGGGATGGCCAGCAACACCTTGTTTGCAGGAACATCCTTCAGCAGCAACTGGATGCCCTGCTCGACCCAAGGCAAGGAAGCAACCGAGCCGATATGGCCGCCTCCTCCTAAATCTTCGTTATATCCCATCATAACAATAAAGTCTGCGACTTTGCCCAACCCGCGACGGTCGTAGCAGCCAGACCAATTGGGATCGGGATTTTCCCGGGTCACATCCACAGTAACTTGCATGCCATAGGGCTGGAGCGCAGCTTTAAGCAGCCGAATGAAATTGACGAAATGCGCTTTATTTTTCACGTCCATATTTTCGAAATCAACGTTAACGCCGTCGATCTCATACTTAACCATAATATCGCGTAACTGATTTATCGTTTTTTGGCTCTTGATCGGGTTACTTATAATGAAGTCCGTCATCTTCGTATCAAAGGAGTTGCCAAATAAAGGCCACACTTGCTTACCCGAATTATGCGCCCACTTTACAAATCGGGCGTCAGCCTCAGAAATGACTAAATGCTTGTAGTTGTAGTCTAATTTAAACCATCTTGGGGAAACGACGTTAAGGGTTTTGGAGACGCTGCTTTGTTTGATATAAGTTTCCGTTGTACCGAAAGCGTTCCATCCCATCACAATGCGATTTGTTATTTTGGGTATCAGCTTCGGTTTCGCCGTGGATTCCTGTTTCAGGCGGGATGTGTCCGCAGGCGGACGTTGAGCCGGGGAGCCGCAGGATAAGAGCAAGGCAAAAGTAACAATCGATAATATAATCATCGAGTATTTCATTTTTCATCCACCATATCGTCTTTTTCCAAATAATATGTTGTCCTGGCCCTCCTCTTATGCACAGTCCAATACATTACTGCGATCTTCTCAGATCAATGGGACAAGCGCTAATGAAATTAGACAATTCAATGATGGCAACTTGTACAGTCCGCACTCCTACAACATGGATATAAATATAGAGAATCACTAATAAAAAAACCGGAGGTGTTTGCTATGTCTGGTGAAGTAGGTTACGGAGGTATGGGAGCCGCTGCTTTTGTACTCGTCCTTTTCATCCTGCTCGTTATCATTTTGCGTGCCGGTTATTAAAAAAATAAGGTGAGATTTACTTTTCCTAGTTATAAGCGCGAAGTAGTCATCATTTTAGCGTAATGGGTCACAAACCGAGCAGAGCGTCTAGCGAAGCTTCCCGTACAATGGACACAAGCCGTTCTCGGCTTGAAGTTCGACGTGCGGGAGGCTTTTTAACATGAAAAAACTAACGATCGTCCGCAAGCTACTATTAATGTTGTTCGCGCTTCTGTTGATCAGCGTATTGACGGGATTGGCGATTCTTCGCTCGAACGAACAGGTGAAGAAGCACACGAGCGAAGCGGAAGCGTTCAATCGGACGACCCAGGACTACGAAAGCTTGATGAATTTGTATCAAGAGTTGAATACGATCTCTTACAGGTTCCTGAGCGAAGGGTACGAGAAGAAGCAGGCGGAAGCCTATACGGCCAAGCTGTCGCAAATGTCGGAAGTGACGGGGCGGTTAAAGCTCGTATTCGATCAGGACGAGGACTTGCGCTCTTACTTGTCTTGGTTTGATAAAATCAATCTGGCCTATAAGGACTTATTCGATACGCACTTCGCGGGTGCGTTCTTACCCGAGTCGCTAAACGGCGTCGTCATTCGACAAGTACTAACGTCGCAAATGGGCGATACGCTTCGGGTCGACGGTGAGCTTAAGGAGCTTTTCGCGGCGCAACGTGAGGATAGCGGGAACCAGCTAAGAAGCACGATTTCCGGAAGCTCGCGGGACGTTATTCTGCTCACGGCGTTCATGGTCGTCGTAATGTTGGGGGTAGCGTATTTATTTGGGCGGTCCATCGACCAAGGCGTTAAGTTGTTACTACGGCGCATTCAGGCATATCGCAACGGCGAGCTTGGTTACGTGTCGGCGGCGCGCGGCGACGAGTTCGGTACCGTCGATGCGTATTTGGCTCAGATGGGTGAGCAACTGCGTATCATGCTGGAGTCCAATCGCCAGACGGGAGCCGAAGTCGTCGAATGGACGGGCAACATTCTCGAGAAGTCTACGGAGAACCGGCAAGCCGCTTCCTCCATTCTGTCTTTGTCGGAGCGCTGTCAAGCGCGGATCGAGCTGCAGCATGACGCGACGGCATCGATCTCGGCGGTCATCGAGCAAGCGTCCGCCGGCTCCGAGCATATGCTGCATGCATCCGGCTCGCTCAGGGACTCGGTATGGCGCACGAACGGCTATGCGCAAGAAGGCAAAGCGCTCGTGACGGCTTTATCCGCTTCCTTCGACGAGACGAGCGGCGAGATGCTTCGGCTTGGCGGACAAGTGAAGTCGATGAAGGAACGGATGAAGGACGTGCACCGGTTCATGCTCGGCATTAGCGAGATTGCGTACCAGACGAATCTGTTGTCATTGAACGCTTCAATAGAAGCATCGCGAGCAGGCGTGCATGGCAGCGGGTTCTCGGTTATCGCCCACGAGATTCGCCGATTGGCCGGGCAGACAGAAGGGTTTGCCGGCAACGTTCGGAGCGCGATGCAAGCCATTCAGGCTGATATCGGATCGATGGCCGCCGGCTTTGACGGCTTCGCCAAGCATTTGGACGCGACGAGAGGCCGCTCGGAGCAAGCGGTCGCCTCCTTCGGCGACATCGCACTCGAAAGCGACCGTCTGGCGGCGCAGACGGAGGAATGGACGCAGTCTGTAACGGAAGTCGCAGCCGGGTTGAACGAGATCGTCGCTTCGATCGAGCGACTCGTAGAGTCTTCGTCCGATATCCGGGACAGCATGCAGCAAGTGTCCGGGCTCGCCGCTTCGCAATCGGACGTGTCGGGTTACCTTCAGCAAGCCGTCGATAAATTGGCGCATACGACGAAGTCGCTTCGGGTGGAATAGCGCGATAATATCGAGTAACTGGGGCCTGTAAGGGCCCTTTCTTGTGCCATAGCTCGAAATATACCGGGTTACTGGGCTCGGAAGGGACTTTGTTTGCGTTATAACACGATAATATCGAGTTACTGAGCTTGGATGGGGCTTCGCGGGGGCAATAGCACGATAATATCGAGTTACTGAGGTTGGAGGAGACTTTGCGTACGCAATAGCACGATAATATCGAGTTACTTAGCTTGGATGGGACTTTGTTTGCGCAATAGCACGATAATATCGAGTTACTTAGCTTGGAGGCGGCTTTGCGTACGCAATAGCACGATAAAATCGAGTTACTGCACTTGGATGGGGCTTCGCGGGGGCAATAGCGCGATTATGTCGTGTTACTGAGTTTAGATGGGACTTTTTGCGCGTAATAACACGATAATATCGAGTTACTGAACTTGGATGGACTTCGTGAGCGCAATAGCACGATAATATCGAGTTACTGAGGTTGGAGGCGGCTTCGGGGTTGAGGTATCGTCTTGTTGACGATGTCTCTTTTCCGTGCCATAATGTACACGCGTACATTAATGGAGATGACTTCAGAACAGGATGGCGGTATCCGTGTCCAACCGCAAGAAAGTCGCAGAGCTGGCAGGCGTATCCGAGGCGACCGTCTCCCGCGTATTGAACGGGATCGGACCGATGAAGGAGACGACAAGGCAGCGCGTATTGGCAGCGGCCAAGCAGCTTAATTACGAGCTGAATGCCATTGCCTCGAGCTTCGCCCGCGGAAGAAGCGGGAACCTCGGCGTCGTGTTGCCGCACGTCCCTAAAGTTCATCTGTTCTCTACGTATTATTTTTCCGAGATCCTTAGCGGGATAGGGGAAGAAGTGCGATCCAAAGGCTACGGCTTGCTGCTCTTATTCAGGGATCCGAACGAAGTGTTCGATTACGCGTCGTTGTTCCGCACGCAGCGCATCGATGCCTGCATCGTTCTCGGCGCAAGCGCTATCGCTTCCGAGCGGGAGGGAATCGCGCGAATGGCGGGACAGAGGTTGCCTTTTTGCGTGATGGACCAACGGTTCGATGGGTTGGACGTGAGTGCCGTAGCGACGGATCACGAGCAAGGCAGCTACGAAGCGGTGAAGCATTTGATCGCGCAAGGCTGCCGGCGAATCGGGTTTCTTAACGGCGCGCCGCACTATTCCAACAGCGTCGATCGGATGTCGGGTTACTTAAGGGCGTTACGCGAAGCGGGTATCGAGGTAGACGAGTCGATCATCTACCGGGGCAATTACAGCCGCAAGAGCGGGACGCAGGCGGCGGAAGCCGTGCATGCTGATCTCGGCAAGCTGGACGCGCTTTTCGTGGCGAATGACCGGATGGCGATCGGGCTTATGCAAGGATTGAGAGAGCTCGGCCTCTCGTTCCCGGAACATTTGCCGATCGTCGGCTATGACGATTCGGATGTCGCGAGCATGACGGAGCCTCCGCTTACGACGGTTAAGGTGCCTTTTTACGAAATGGGGCGACTGGCCGCGGAGCGATTGCTGGATCGGCTGTCCGATCCGGACAACGAATCGTTCGCTTTCAACGAGATTTTGCAGACCGAATTAATCGTTAGAAAATCATGCGGCACGCATAGGAGTGGAGAGTCCAGATGACGAAAAAAGCGCTAATCGTATGGGGTGGCTGGGATGGTCACCAACCGAAGCAGGTAGCGGAAATTTTCCGTGGCCAGCTCGTTAAGGAAGGGTTTGAAGTCGAGGTGTCGGATACGCTCGAGGCGTTCGCCGACGGCGAGAAATTGAAAGCGCTCGACCTGATCGTACCGGTATGGACGATGGGCAAAATCGACGGAGCTTGGGTGAACAACGTATCCGCGGCCGTACAGAGCGGCGTCGGCTTGGCGGGTTGCCATGGCGGCATGTGCGACGCGTTCCGCGATAATACGGACTGGCAGTTCATGACCGGCGGCCAATGGATCGCGCATCCGGGTAACGACGGCACGACGTACGACGTCAATATCAAGCATAGCTCCAGCCCGCTAGTCGATGGGATCGCGGACTTTACCGTGAGCACGGAGCAATATTATTTGCATACCGACCCGGCGAACGAAGTACTGGCGACTACGCGTTTCCCGCTCGCTGACGGTCCGCATGCGACGAACAAATCGGTAGATATGCCGGTCATCTGGACGAAGCGCTGGGGACAAGGCCGCGTCTATTATAACTCGCTTGGTCACCAAGCGAACATCATGGAAATTCCGGTTGTTCAAGAACTGATGCGCAGAGGTTTCAACTGGGCTGCGGAAGGCAAGACGCTCGCGAACGCGGACGTGAAGCAAGAAGCTTATACAGGTATGCAAGACAACCAACTTTAAGATTCCGGAGATGAGAAGCGATCATGGATAAAATCAAAGTCGGCATTATAGGCACGGGTAACATTAGCGGCATTTATTTTCAAAATGGACGTAAATTCGATTCGATGGAAGTCGTAGCTTGCGCGGACCTTGACGTAGAGCGCGCGAAAGCGAAAGCGGCTGAGCACGGCATTCGCGGTTGTTCCGTCGAAGAATTGCTCGCCGATCCTGATGTAGAAATGATCATCAACCTTACGATTCCGCTGGCTCACGGCTCGGTTAACTTGCAAGCGCTCGAAGCGGGCAAGCACGTGTACGTGGAGAAGCCTTTCACCGTAACGCGCGAGGAAGGCCAGCAAGTACTGGAGCTGGCGCGTCGCAAAAGGTTGCTCGTCGGCAGTGCGCCGGACACGTTCCTCGGCGGCGGCATTCAGACGTCGATCAAGCTCGTCGAAGACGGCTGGATCGGCACGCCGATCGGCGCGACCGCGTTCATGCTGGGCGGCGGCCACGAGAGCTGGCATCCGTCGCCGGAGTTCTACTACCAGAAGGGCGGCGGCCCGATGTTCGATATGGGGCCGTACTATTTGACGGCGCTCGTCTCGTTGCTCGGTCCGATTGCCAGAGTCACGGGTTCGACGCGCATTACGTTCCCTGAGCGCACGATCACGAGCCAACCGAAATACGGCCAGAAGGTCACGGTAGAGACGCCGACACACGTTGCCGGAATTATGGAGTTCGAGGCGGGACCGATCGCCACGATCCTGACGAGCTTCGACGTGAAGGGTGGTACGATGCTCCCTTGCATCGAGTTGTACGGCAGCCACGGAACGATCCAAGTTCCGGATCCTAACGGCTTCGGCGGCACGATTCGCGTCCGTCGCTCGGGCGCAGGCAACTGGTCCGAGATTCCGCTCACGCACGGCTACGCCGAGAACGCGCGCGGAGTAGGCGCGGCCGACATGGCGCGCGCGATTCAGACCGGACGCAAGCACCGCGCGAACGGCGATCTCGCGTTCCACGTGCTTGAAGCAATGCATGGCTTCCACGACGCTGCCGAGCAAGGCAAGCACTACGTCATGAAGAGCACGTGCGAGCGCCCGGCTTCGATGCCGTTGGGCTTGGCGGATTTCACGCTGGACTAACTGCTTAGGGAATAAGTAGACCGGGGCGACGTCGTCGCTCCGGTTTTTGCGTTATCACGCGGTGTTGCGGCTACGTAATATTGATCGCGCTCGCACGCACACTCTAACGTTGCCTCGCGAGGTTACAGCGCCGAAACTCCGAGAGCGCACGTTCTAACGTTGTCTCACGAGGTTACAGCGCCGAAACTCCGAGAGCGCACACTCTAACGTTGCCTCGCGAGGTTACAGCGCCGAAACTCCGAGAGCGCACGCTCTAACGTTGTCTCGCGAGGTTACAACGCCGAAACTCCGAGAGCGCACGTTCTAACGTTGCCTCGCGAGGTTACAGCGCCGAAACTCCGAGAGCGCACGCTCTAACGTTGTCTCGCGAGGTTACAACGCCGATATTCCGAGAGCGCACGTTCTAACGTTGTCTTTTACCGCTAATTTTATATTGCATTAACTTACAGCCTCCTGCACAATGTTCAAGTGCGTACATAAGCAGAACGGAGTTTAGCCAACCATGAAATCAAACAACTGGATTTACTATATTGCGCTCGTGCTGGTAGCGGCGATCTGGGGTGCAAACTTCGGCGTATCCCGATCGGCGATGGAGACTTTCGACCCCGTGCTCTTTTCGTTCATTCGATTCGGAGGCGCGGTGCCGTTCTTCTTCTTGATTTTGAAGCTCAAGGAGGGAAATGTCGGCGTTTCAAGGCGCGATATGCTCGCGTTGGCGGGAATCGGGTTAGTCGGCGTTACCGGACTCGAGATCGCGGTCATGTATTCGATTAAATACACGACGCTCGCCAACGCATCGCTACTTAACGTGGCGCCTTGGCCGATCTTCGCAGCGTTGTTCGCGCCGCTATTCGTAAAGGAACGGTTCACTCGCAGGCTCGCTATCGGCGGTGCGGTTTCCATGGTCGGCGTATCGTTCGTCATTCTCGGCGGCGAAGAGGGACTCAGCTTGTCCTCGGATAATATGGTAGGCAATATGTTAGCGTTCGGCGTAAGTATTATAGGCGCGTTATTCAATCTGTCTTGCATGCCGCTAATGAAACGGTATTCGCCGCTTAGGGTAAGCACGTGGTTTATCTTTTTCGGCACGTTGTTCATGTTCCCGATTACGCTGGGCTCGTGGGGCAAAGTGGATTGGGGCAGCTTGACCGCGGAGCACTATACGGCGATCGGCTTTAACATTCTGATCTGTACCGTATTCTCATTCGTTGCGTGGAACGGGAGCATGCTGAAGGTGGGCGCCGCGCGCGCGAATTTCTTCCGGTATGTCGTACCGGCAGCTGCGGTGGCGGCCGGCTATTTGTTCTTCGACGAGCAAGTGACGGGTTTGCAGCTCGCCGGAACCGCGTTCATGGCGGCAGGTCTCGTCTGGATCGGGATGGAGCGGCAGAGTAAGGGATAGGCGTCACCTAGGTAAACAAAGAACACAGTGCGAAACCCGCAGGGGACATCTCCCGGCGGGTTTTTGTTGTGCGCTGCAATAGCGCGGAAATTTCGGGTTACTGAAGAGAAACAGGCTCGGCAGCACGCAATAGCGCGGAATTATCGGGTTAAAGAAGATAAACACGCACGACAGCACGCAATAGCGCGGATACACCGAGTTACTGAAGAGAAACAGGCATGACAGCACGCAATAGCGCGGATACACCGAGTTACTGAAGAGAAACAGGCATGACAGCACGCAATAGAGCGGATACACCGAGTTACTGAAAAGAAACAGGCTCGGCAGCACGCAATAGCGCTGAAATATCGGGCTACTTAACTGAATTACCCTGCCAGCACGCAATAGCGCTGAAATTTCGGGTTACTGCGTAGAATTACCCCCGTCCACCCCCGCCGATACCCAACAGCGCGGAATTATCGAATTACCGATGAGAAATAGGCTCGGTGGCATGCAACAGCGCGAACCACTCGAGTCTCAAGCCTGCCTTGTACACTCCGCGAATCGCATCGCAAACCTTGCCGCTCTAAGGCTGTACCCATTTTGTACGCGCCTGCGCGTATTTGGGTAATCGTCGATTGTTACGCACCAAGCGATCCCTTATCATAAATCGCGAACGCGCATTGAATGATGCTTTGACCAGGAGGGTATTCATGAAAACCCAATCTCACAAAATGACCGTCTCTATCGATGAGCATACGTCGCATCTGGAGCCTTTAAGGGCTTTTTACCAAGCATTGGACGCGGAAGGTGTCACGATCGAGAAGCTGCCGAGCGAACGTCGGGAGCACTATCAGCTGCAGGCGATCAATTTGACCCTGGAGCACATCTGGAACCATAACGACTACTATCGCGCCGCGCTCATGGAGGCCGGCATAACTTCGCCGAGTATCGCGTCTCTAGCGCAACTGGACACGATCCCCCTGCTGCGCAAAGACGTCATTCGCGGCGACAAAATGAAGCTGCTCTGCGTGGAACCGAAGCAAATCGGGCAAGTCCATCTGACGAGCGGCACGTCGGGCAAGCCGATCTATACGTCTTATACGCTGGCCGATCAATACGTGTACGATCTCATGCCTAAATATTTGGAGCTGTTTCCCGATTCGGACAGCGACGTCGTAGCGATCGCGCTGCCTTACGAATTCGCGCTGCCTGGGCTCGGTTTCCAGCGTCTGTTTCAATTCGCCTTCGGGACGGCGGTTCTCTCGCTGGGCAAAGGCGGATATATGGCGCCGGTGGACAAGTCGCTAGAGTTGATGAAGGAGTACCAAGCGACGATTTTGACCACGACGCCGTCCTATGCCGCGTTGCTTGCGGAGGAAAGCGAGAAGTACGGCATTAAACCCGGCGTCGATATTAAGCTGCGCCGAATTATCCTGACCGGCGAAGGTTGTTCTTACACGTTCCGTAAAAGGCTGGAGCAATGGTGGAACTGCGAGGTGTCTTTCTTCTACGGTTCTACCGAATGCGGCGTCGTCGCGATCGAATGCAAGGAACACGCGGGTTATCACGTTGCCGAAGGACATGTGTTCATGGAAATCGTCGATCCGGATACCGGCGCTGCCCTGGGATACGACAAGACTGGCGAGATCGTCTTGACCACGCTGCTGCGGGAAGGGATGCCCATGGTGCGTTACCGCAGCGGAGATATCGGCTATATGCAACGATCGAAGTGCGCATGCGGAACTACGATGGATGTCCTTCACCTAAGAGGGCGCATGGAAAATATGATCCGGTTGGAGGGCGACGACTACTCTCCGTTTATGCTGGAGCAATTTTTGCTTGAAGTGCCCGACGTCAGCTTCTGGTATCACTTCATCGTGGAACAAGGCAAGCTGACGATCGAAGTCGAGCCGTTCCGTACCGCCCTGACCGATGAGAAGCTGGCGAAAAAAGTACGGCGCAAAATGGCGGACGCCATAGGCATCGACTGCAAAGTCGTCGTTAGGCGCGACATCCCTCGTACGTTCGGAAAAGCGACTCGCGTCATCATTAGATAATCTCGTATTCGTGTAAAAGGAGAATCGCCATGTCCAACAGCTTAGAAGAGCGGGACCGTAAGCTGCGGAATTTGCTCGCTCGCATCACGAAGTCCCCGTTGTATCAAGAGAAGTTGAACGGCTACGATACGACGGATATCGGGCTTGCGGATATCGGCACGCTTCCGCTGACGACGAAGGAGGATCTGCGCGGTGCGGGGGCGTTCGGCCATCTGGCCGTCGCAAGCCAGGAAGTCGCGCAATATCATGAATCTTTCGGAACGACGGGCGAGCCGTCCGCTTCCTGGTTCACGCAAGAAGACTTGGCGATCGGCGGCAGGCAACTGAAGGAATGCGGCGTCAACCTCGCCTCGGAGGATCTGGTTCTCATCCGTTTTCCGTATGCGATGTCTTTGCCGGCCTTTCTCATGCAACAGGCATGTTGGCAGACAGGCGCGGGCATCGTGCCCGCGAGCAGCCGTACGGCGGTGACCCCCTATCCGCGCGTGCTTGATCTCATGAGGCGCCTTGGCGTGACGGTGCTCGCCGGATTGCCGCGGGAGATGGAGCTGTTAGCCGAAACCTCCAGGCTGCTCGGACAGCAGGCATGCTGGGATTTTCCCGCGCTGCGGGCGATCTGCGTCGCAGGCGAGCTGATGAGCGATAGCCGCAGACGTCATATCGAACAGCTGTGGGGCGTGCCCGTATTCAACATGTACGGCTCAACGGAAACAGGTAATATCGCGGTCATGTGCGAGCATGGCGTGCTTCACGTAACGGAGCGGGACTTCTTGGTCGAGGTGCTTAAGGAAGACCGCGCGACGCCTGCCGACGAAGGATTCAGAGGCTTCGCGGCAATTACGACGCTCTCCCATCATGCATCCCCGCTGTTGCGTTACTTCAATGAAGATATTGTTTCGCTCGCGCCGCACAAATGCCCTTGCGGTCGCTCCGGCTCCGCGCTCACGCATTACGGCCGGAGCAAAGATCGGTTGACCTTCGGGACGACTACGCTGGACGCCAAAGACGTCCAAGATGCCGTCTATTCGCTCGTTCCGGCGCCGGAAGCATGGCGCGTCATCGAACAAGAGAGAGGGTTGCATATGCTGCTCGACTCTCATAGAGCTTCCGAATGGAAGATCGATGCGATTAAAGCGCAACTGGCAAGACAGCTGCGCGTGCCCGTAACCGTGGAAATCGTATCCGAAGGAGTGTTACTCGATCGCGGGGAGCTGATCTTGAACGTGCCATCCAAGAAACCGGTTTATATACAACGTCTGGAACGAGACATCGATCCTGTCCGCGAGCTTCTAGATCGAGGGCGAGACAGTTTTATCCACCATGCATACGGCGAAGCCAAGACGGCATTCGAAGAAGCGGTCGCGATTAACGATCGCAACGCGGAAGCGCACGCTTGGCTGGCGGCGGCCTACGGCCGCTTGATCGAAGCGGGTAACATGCTGGAGAAAATCAAACTGCTCCCGATCTTTGAGAACGAAGTCAAGGCGGCGCTCGATATCGATCCGCTGCTTCCTTTTGCCCGGAGAATGAACGGAGCGAGGCTGCTCAACACGCCGGAGACGCTCGGGGGCAACCCGGCTCTGGCTGCCCTGGAGTTTCAATATTGCGTGGATCACGGGCTAGAGGATGCCGACATCTATGTCTCTCTCGGGCAATGTTATTTGAAGCTTAATGACGAAGAGAAAGCGATGGAGATGTTGCGGGTCGCCTTGCAAAGCGATCCCTCGCATGAGAAGGCGCAACGGTTAATGCAGGATTTGCAAAAGGAAGACGATTAACCGATGAACGACGTTGCGAGGTCGGTTGCGAAGTGGGCCAAAATCGAACCTGGGCGTCTTGCGGTCGTCGACGAAGCTGCGGCGATAACCTATGGAGAGCTGGACGAGCGAGCCAACCGTTGGGTCGCATGGTTAGTTCGGTGCGGCGCGGCACCGGGCGACGGCGTCCTATTATTGCTGCCGAATCGCTTCGAATGGATCGAGCTACTCGTTGCGGTCAATCGGGCGAACGTCCTGCCTTACGTGCTCAGCACGCAGCTCGCGAGCATAGAAGTGGCGCGAATAGCGACCGAGACGAACGCTAAAGTGGTTATAACGGCGCGTTCATTGAACGTTGGCGACCAGATCGGCGACTTGGTGGCGAATATGCCGCTCGCCCAGCTGTTCGTCGAGGATTTCGCCGACGCGGCGCGCAGCATCGAGCCGGTCAAACTTAAATTAACGGATACAAGCAGCAAAATGATCGTGCTCTTTACATCGGGAACGACGGGAAAGCCCAAAGGGGTTATCGTACCTCAATCCGTATTCGACCTTTCGTTGTGCGATACCGACCACATCAGGAACCCGCAGACGCATCTGTTATGCAGGCCTTTGTTCTTCCGTGCCCATCTTGCGGCTGCATGCAGCGCGATCCAAGAGGGCAATACGGTCGCGTTGTCCAGGCACCCGAGCGCGGGTCATTGGTCTGCTTTGATCGAACGATTGAATATTTCTCTCATTAGTTTAGGGCCTGGCGATTTGCTGATATGGTTACAGGAACTGGAGCGGGAAGGCTCCGGTTTTCCTATATCGCTCACGCAAATATTGACCACTGGAGCACCGTTGACGCCTATGATTCGAGCACGGTTGAAGCCGTTGATCCAGGGCGTTCGCGCAACGGATTTTTACGGGACCAGCGAGGCGGGCGGCATAGCGATGATCGACGATAGCGAATGGGAGAGCAAGCAGGGCTCGTGCGGAAAGCCGATGTTCTTCGCCAAAGTAACGATTTTAGATGAACAGGATCGGCCGCTGGAGGCAGGACTGCGCGGTGAAATTTGCGTGGGAACGCACCACCTGTTCACGGAGTACTACCGGGATCCGGAGTCGACTAGCGCGGCATGCGCAGGCGAATACAGGCGTACGGGCGATATAGGGTATTTTGACGAGGAAGGGTATTTGTATGTTACGGGGAGAAAACACGACGTCATCCATTGCGGCGGATATTGCTTGCATCCTCAAGAGGTGGAGAGCGTACTGAGGGAATCGGATGAAGTCGAGGAGGCGGTCGTCGTAGGCAGGGATGGATTCGCGGGTTCGCAGGAACCGATCGCTTTCGTCCTGCTTAGGGACCGCTATCGCCAAGACGAGAACGCGACAGCCGGAACCAAACAGGCGTTGCTGACGCTATGCGAATCGCGATTAGCCGCGTACAAAGTGCCCGCGGACATGATCTTCGTCGCGGAGCTTCCGCGCAATGCGGCGGGCAAAGCGGATAGCCGCGAGTTATTAAGGAGGTTGTCGCAAGAGCAAGGCGCATTGACGCCGAAGGGGGGATGTTCATAGGTATGGTGGACATGAACTCGGGAATAGAGCAATTAATGTTCTATCAATTGCACCGATTGTTGTTCGATATTTTAATGACCACCGATGGTCGTACGACGGATATGTTGGAAACTATGTTAGGCGAGAAAATGACGGTTCATGTGCTGCGGCAACATCAGATCGATGCGGCCGATTTCGACAACGTGGCTGAGCTGTCCGGAAGCCCTTATTATTTGCGGGAGTCGATCTTGATAAGCGATCGGTCGCGCTTCGTCGTGTCGCACAATATCGCTCTCGTATGCTCCCAATACGTGCCTCCCGTCATGTTCGAGGCGCTTTCGGCCAAGCAAGAGGGCATCGGCAAGACGATTAACGATTTGGGGCTGCAGACGTCGCGCAAGCTGTCGGATTGCGGTTGGAGAGCCTTGCCGGAAGTCGTCGATCTATTCGGCAAGCCGATCGAGCTGCGCTTCTCGGCATCGCTAGGGAACGAGCGCACGCCTTACAAACGATATGCCATCTATTTCGAAGGCGAGGCTGGCATCCATCTGCTCGAATATTTCAATCCGGATATCGTAAGGCACCGTTTGCTAAGGGACGGGGGCTGGTAAAAGGAACAAGAAGGCTCACAGCGGAAATCTACGCTGTGAGCCTTCTTGTTAGGGCTTCGGTTATTCGGGATCTTTAGTTTCGGGATCTTTAGTTTTTGCTGCTTTAAGCGCTTGTACGAATTCTAAGCCCGCGGCCATAATTTGTTCGCTGGCGACGGCTGCGCCGCCTTGCAGGGCGGCTTTGAGTTTGTCGGTAATGATAGAAGATTGAGGCAAGAGTTCTTCTGCCGATTCTCTCAAGTTCGAGCTAATGGATTGCGCCCCGCCGATTGCGGCGGTTCTGCATTTCTCGGCAAAGATGATGGCTTCTTCTCTGACAAGGCCGGACAGCGCGGCGAGATCTTCTTTAATAGACATGGCTTCACCTCCTCCCGTAACAAGAAGAAGTTATTTGCGTAGCGCGAAGCCCATCAAGGAAGCGCCGACCAGACCTACTGCGAGGCTGGCAAAGTCACGGGCCTTGAGGGGTTGGTTTCCTTTAGGAGCGCTTGCGGCTTTAACCGTCTGTTGCTTCTCGTTAACTTGATCCAAAAGTCGCGAATCGTTCGTTAGCTTCTGCAGCTTGTTCCAGCATACCTGTGCTTGCTTAGGACGTTCGGTACGTTGATAAGCGTCCCCGAGCTCGTAGATGAGCGTCTCGTATGTCTTTTGCTCAAGGGTGCCGGGTTTTCGCATTTCGCTATGGATGAGCATAACGTAATCCTCTATCGCGGTTTCCGTGCGGTGGAAAAAAGGCTCGGGCAGGCGATAGGAGATTTTGCCGCGAAGCATGCGAAACGTAAGATTGGACGGTTCATCGGTTACCGCTTCGTCTAGCAGTTCTAGCCCTTGCTTGGCCAAGTCCAGTCGATCGAAGGGATTGGACTCATCGCGGGCCATCAAGGCAAGTACGCTGCCGGAATAGGCTTTAACGGTAAGATTTTTCGGATATTGCGAGCGCAACGACTGGAAGAGCGCATGCGCTCTTGCAACCGCATCCTTGCTGCCCGCCACGCCTTCGTTATGCGCCAAGATGGCGGTATTAAGTTTGTCGTCTATCGGGTCCGTATCTAGGTACGGTTTGTTCGGGCGTTCCTTGTTCAGGTGTTCCTTGTTCGGATGTTTCTTTTTGTTATTGGCCACGATGTCCTGATCACTCCTTCTTCGGTGGTTTGCTCGAGCCGGTCGCCTCGATGAGACGCTGTTTTTTGCTATCGGTAGAAGGTTTAACTTCAGTCGTGCTCAACTCGAGAGAGTCATCGGCTGGCTCATTGGTTTTGAACGCGGCTAAAATAATGGCGAGCGCGGACAGCAAGAGCATGAGGAAACCAAGCACGAGACTGACGACAAATAACGCTTTACTTGCTTTTCCGAACCTTTGGTTTTTTTCCATCCTTGCTCGCTCCCTTCCCGCGTTGTATCGCATCGTCCGGAGGCTGCGTAAGCCGCTGCCTGGTCGTTCTTGCTTCGGTTAGTTTCCCTGTGTTCTCGTAAGCGGTCGCCAGTCCCTGAATGACTTGTTTGTATTGAATAGGGGTCAGAAGATCGGGCTGCCTCTGGTGTCTGGCTAGCAAATCGTTGAAGTCGTCGATCGCGGTCTGCGTCCGCCCGAAGAAGTTCTCGGGTAGCCGCAAGCAAACGTTGGCGCGAATGAGCCGAATAACGGCGTTGCCCGGGGCCAACGAGATCGCGCGATCCAGCGAAGCTAAACCTTGTTGCGATTTGTCCGCTTTGTCCAACAATTTGTCCGCGTCGCGCGCCATCAAGGTCAGCGTGCTTCCATAATAGGCTTCAAGCAAAGCATGGTTAGAATCGATCGCTCGAAGCTCGGATAATTGAGCGAATGCGTCCTTAACAGCCGTTCGATCTCCTTGCATGCCTTTGTTATGGCGGCTAATGGCCGCATCCAGACGTACTTTAAAGGCGTTATCTCCTGCCATCGTCTAACCTCCAGACACTAATTACATTTCACGGTATGGCGGTTCGATAGAATTAGTGTTGGGTGCATGTAGTTACGAGATAGACAAGTGTACGCAGTTGTTCAAAAATAGGCGGACCGATAATCGGCGCGATGCGAAAGAAAATATGCATCGGCATATTCCGCATGTGCACCCGTCTACATAAAGATAGTAAAGGAGCGTTTTTACTATGATTTCAGACAGCAATAGGGAGGCAATAGCGTGAGCGAGTTATTAGACGAATCGTCGGATCGTCAGGAGAACGAGGAATCGACAAGCATAGAGGCGACGGAAGCGAACGAAGCGGTGCCGACGCCTGAAGCGACGGAAGCGAAGAAGCGGGGACGCAAGCGCAAGGAGTCACCGGAGGGCGCGGAGCCGGCTCCGGTTACGAGGCAGCAGACGAGAAAGAAAAAGACGGCAGTAGCGGAAGCGACAGCGACGGAAGAGGAACCGGTGGCGGAAGAAGTGCCAGCGGCACAAGAAGAGGAACTGGTGGCGGAAGAAGCGTCAGAAGCGGAGGAAGCACCGGGAACGTCGCAAGTAGAAGAAGCGCCGGCGGCGGAACTATCCGCGCAAGAGAAGGAATTGGAGAGAAGCGAGGCGGAACAGCTTCATTCTTCGGCGGAAGAAGAAGCTAACCAGGCAGCGGCAGCGGAAGTTAGAGCAGTCGAGTTGGCTAGGTCGGAGGAAGAGGCGGCACGCTCGGAAGCGGAAGCGCAGGCCGATCTTAAAGAGGATGAAGGAATATCCGAGGTAGCTGCCATTCACGCCATCTCTGAGTCGTCTTCCGAGTCGGAAAACGACGAACCTATCTCTGAGCTCCCGGATGCAAGCGACGTAATCGAAGACGTAATCGAAGACGATGTCGAAGAGGTTGCTGTCCTCGAGACAGCCGATGTAGTTGACGAAGAAGACAGCGAATGGCTCAATCTGATTCAGCAAGAAGTAAAAAATAAGAACATTGCGCCGATCGAGAGCTCGGAGGAGACGATCCGGGGAACGCCGCTGGAGCATGTGACGATCGTGAAACCTCCGGCTCCGCCGCCCATGCCGAGCAAGCTCCGTCCGAGCGAGAATAATTCGAGCATCGACCAGGCGAAGCGCAGAATCATCGAGGAGACGGAGAGGAGACTACGGCGGACTAAAGAAGAGTCGCCGGAAGAGCGCCGGTCGAGGTCATCTTCCGACGAAGTTCGCAAGACGCGCAAGACGGTCTCGGAAGGCGATGAGCAATCGAAATATCGAATCGAGCCGATATCGACGCGAGGATCGAAGAGAGAAGGGTCTGCGCCGACTACGCCGATCCATCCCGCCCAAGCGCAATCGACGATCTTCATTCCGAAGCCGACTGCCGAACCGGTTGCTACGAAATCGCCCGAGGCGTCCTTCGAACCGATAGCTTCGACGCCTACCGCGGATGTGCCGATCGTCAATACGCAAGAGGTTCCCGCTGCGATTGAGCAGTCAACCCAACATGTTCCGCAACCGGAGGTTACCCATCTGCCCGCATTCCAGCCGCAGTACGCGGGTTCCGTCCCACCTGTTCCGATTCCGCCGGCAACGCCGCCTAAGACAACCGCGAAAACTTCGCCGATCTGGCACAAAGGATTAGCGAAGAAAAGAAGGAAGAGCAGAACGCGCCTCACCAAAACCAAAGCAAGAGCAAAAGCTAAGCCGAAATCGAAACTGAAGCTAATACCAAGAGCGAAGTCGGCAACGAAGGCAGGAGTACCCGTCAAAAAGACAGCCTCCAAAAAACTAGGCGCGAGCACAACGAGGCCCTATGCAGGAAAAACGATTAGAAGCATCCGCTCGGCACGACGTAAGATCGTCAGATGAATCCGTATCAACGAAAAACGCGCGCGGTCACCTAGTAGGGTGACCGCGCGCGCAAGCTTTAGCTATTCAGGTAACGGCAACAAACTCAGCGCCCATTCGGTCCATTCTATATTCGACCGCGTCGTCCGGAGCGCTTTTTCAACCAAAATATAGGAACCGAACCGTATCGATTCGAAAGGCGGAGCCTCTCCGTTCATCGGGAATTCCCCTCGCTCCCGCAATAAAGCAGCCTTGTCTTCATGTTGGCGCAGTCTCTTGCGATAATATTCCAAGCGTGCGGAGAACAGTCGTCTCGCGCCCTCGGGGTCCGTATTGGACAAGCAGTACGCTTTAAGCATAAGCTCGTCTCGGGTAACGGGCTCTGCCGCGGGCTCGGACAGCCAATCGCGAAGCGCCTGTTTGCCTTTGTCGGTCAAGGAATACACTTTCTTATCCGGTTTGTCGCTTTGGGCCACATGTTCGTAGCTGACGTATTCCTCTTTCTCCAGGCTCGCAAGTAGCGGGTAGATTTGGCTATGCTTAGCAGGCCAAAAAGGCTGCAGCCGCAACATCAGATCGTAACCGGAGAAAGACGATTGAGCGAGTATGCTTAACAATCCGTAAGATAAAGTGTTCATTGCCCATCCTCCAGCGCGTGAGTAGTCTTTGACAGATCCACTATCCCATAGTAATATAAAATGCACTCTGATTATATGTAAAAAGAGACATAAGTTCAACCAAAGGGAAGTGGAGTAGAAATCATGAGTAACGAGACCCAACTTAAAGTACGTTTTTGGCCGATAATGGTTGCTATTTTTATCGGCTCTTTTTTATGCATTCTGGCATCGAGCACGATTACTCTTGCGCTGGAAATTCTCGGAGCGCATTTTCACGCGTCGCTTGACTCCGTAACATGGACGATGACCGGCTTCATGCTCGCGATGGGCACGACCGCTCCTGTCGTAGGTTATTTGGGCGAACGGTTCAGCTACAAAAGAGTGTATTTGTTCTCGCTCATCGGGTTTACGTTGGCGTCAGGATTGTGCGCGGTCGCTTGGAACGAAGGCGCTTTGATCGCTTTCCGCGTCATTCAAGGGGTATTCAGCGGCTTGATTTTGCCCGCGACGATGACGATCATCTATCAAGTCATACCGCGCGATAAACAACCGATGGCTATCGCTCTATGGGCGCTGGCTTCGATGATGGCTCCGGCATTCGGACCGACGCTCGCGGGATGGATATTGCAAAATTACGATTGGCAATGGTTGTTCCTCATGAACATTCCGATCGGCCTGATCGCGATCGTATGCGTCGCCCTGTTCATTCCGTACTACCGCCTTAGCATACCGAAGTCGTTCGATTTGGCGGGCTTCATCCTCGTTATTTTCAGCAGTACGTCGCTATTGCTCGCGCTTGGGCAAGGGCATGGATGGGGCTGGGATTCCGGGAGAATTATCGGACTGCTCGCATTCGGCCTCGTATCGCTCGTCCTATTCGTCTGGAGAGAGCTGACGGCGGTTACGCCGCTGTTGAATCTGAGGGTGTTCAAGAACCGCAGGTATACGCTTAACACCATTATCGCGAATATCCTTACGATCAGTCTATACTCCGGTACGATGTTCACGCCCGTATTTCTGCAGCGGGTACAGGACGTATCGGCAATGGACACCGGACTGATCCTGTTGCCCGCGTCCCTTGCCATGGCGTTAGTTATGCCGATCATCGGCAAATTATACAGCAAAGTCGGTCCCCGTCCGCTTATGATCGTAGGGATCGCGATGCTCGCGGTGGGAACGCTTATGTTAAGCTGGCTCAGCATCGATATTTCTCATTCTTACGTCGTGATCTGGATGACCGTCCGCAACCTCGGTATCGCGATGGTCATGATGCCTTCGAGCAATGCGGGCATGGAGCTCGTACCGCGGGAATTGAGCGGGCACGCTTCGGCGATCATGAACTGGACGCGCAACGTATTCGGATCATTCGCGATCGCGATCTTCACGACGATCCTCGCTTCGCGCGGCTTAACGCACGGAACGAATCTCGCCGTAGGCGGAGCGACCGACAAGCACTTCATCGAGATCATGTCGTTCACGATGAGCGTCAACGACGTGTATCTGGTCGCGACCTGCGTCGCGGCGCTAGCTCTCCCGCTCGCCTTGTTCAACCGCAAAATAAAGCCGCTTAGCGACGTTAAACAAAAGGGCGAAGCTGCATAAGCTATACTCGAACCTACCCGGACGAGCGGAGCGTTAATCCGTTCGCCGGGCTTTTACATTCCATAAAGTATTCGCATCGCCGCAACAAGGAGGAAGGGAAACATGGCTTCAATCGCGAAATTCCAGAAAACGTCGGCATCGGTTCAAGCGATCACGGTACTGCCCGTGCTGCTGGCCATTAGCTTGGTACATATGCTGAACGATTCGATGCAGGCGGTCGTGCCTGCGATGTATCCGATATTGGAAAAGTCGTTGAACTTATCCTACGTGCAGGTCGGTTGGATCGGGTTCATGCTGAATATGACTTCATCTGTAATGCAGCCGGTAGTGGGCGCCTATTCGGACCGCCGGCCGTTGCCGATGATGCTGCCGATAGGTATGGGACTCAGCCTAATCGGCATGGTGGGCATCGCCTTGGCGCCTCAATTCTGGTATTTGCTCTTCGCGGTCGTGTTCATCGGATTGGGCTCGGCGATTTTCCATCCGGAAGGCTCGCGCATCGTCTATTTCGCTTCCGGCGGAAGGCGCGGCTTCGCCCAGTCTGTCTATCAAGTCGGGGGCAACGCGGGCAGCTCGCTCGCGCCGCTCATGACGATATTCATCTTCGTTCCGTTCGGACAGTTCGGCGCCATCTGGGGGACCCTGTTCGCGGGAATGGCCATCGCCGTCTTGCTCGGCCTCGTGCCGTGGTATAAGAAGAAGCTGGCGCAATGGGAGCTAGAACGCGAGAAGCGGCTCGCTTCAAAGACGCTGGCGGCGGAACACGCGAACCATCCGCGGATGAAGTTCGCGCTTGGATTGCTTATTTTTCTAGTGTTCGCGCGTTCTTGGTACCACTCGGGCATAAGCAGCTACTATCAGTTCTATCTGGAGCACGACTACGGCTTATCCGTCCGGCAAGCGCAAATTCCGGTGTTCCTGTTCCTGGCGGCCGGCGTGCTCGGTACGTATTTCGGCGGCGTGCTTGCGGACCGATTCGGGCTCAAGAACATGATCGTGTTCTCGATAACGGGAGCGGCTCCGTTCGCGCTGGCGCTGCCGCATCTCCCGCTCATGTTAGTCTACCCAGTAATCGCTTTGCTGGGCTTCATTATCCTGTCGGGCTTCTCCGTCGCGGTCGTGTACGCGCAGTTCCTGATGCCTGCCAAAGTCGGCATGGCATCCGGGTTAACGACGGGCTTGGCGTTCGGGATGGGCGCTATCGGCGCAGTCGCGTTGGGCAAGGCAGCGGACGTGTTCGGCCTATCGTCGGTCATGTTCTATTGCAGCTTCTTGCCGCTCGTCGGGCTAAGCGCCATCTTCTTGCCTTCAGACCGCAAACTCGGTGTTTAAACAATTGCATAGCCTATCGTAATTAGCCAATCGGACATTATCGTCCGATTGGCTTTTTTACTTGGAACGGTGTGCAAAGGAAGGAATTTACAGACAGGGGTCGAAAAGTTACGTTAAGAATTGATAACGTTTTCCTAAAATGGAGGAGGACTCCCTATGATAAGCACATGGACGCGCAAGACGACGGTACTCCTGGTTACGATCGCGACTGCGTTCGCTGCCGCCGGCTGCGATAATAACGGCGAATCGGCTTCAATGGCATCGCCGTCACCGTCTATCGCGACGGAGACGACTACGGCATCAACGCCGATCCCGAGCGCATCTTCCCCGATAGAGGAGATCAACGTTCGCGTAGACCAACTAGGTTATTTGCCGGAAGGGCCGAAGATCGTAGTTGTCTCCTCGGACGAGTCGTTCGGCGAGATGACGCTTCAAATTGTGGACAAGAACAATAACGACAAGCCGGTGTGGGAGGGAACAATGCCTGCCGCTACGATCGATACGTATTCCGGCGAATGGGTATCGCAAGCCGATTTCGGCAAGCTGCAAGCGGAAGGGTCGTATGAAGCAGTTGCCGGCGGCAATCATTCCGATCCGTTCTTCATAAAGCTTGGCGTCTATGATGATCTGCTGTACAAAGTATCGCGGTCTTATACGACGCAACGGGCGAATCAAGCGATCGATGATCCCGTGACGGGGCTCAAGTTGCTCGCCGGACATAAGCAAGACGAACAGGCGAAGCTCTTTTTCGAGGATAAGGGTCAGCCTTCGGTGCTCGACGTCCGAGGCGGCTGGTACGATGCCGGCGACTTCGGCAAATATATGCCGACGGCGGCCATTACGGTCGGTCAAATGCTGCTGGCGTTCGAAGAGAACCCGGCGCCGATCTCGGTGACGAGATTTCTATCCGAAGAGGAGAAAGCATTCTGGCCAACCTCTTCCTCCGCGCCGGACATCCTGACCGAGATCAAATACGAGCTCGACTGGATGCTCCGCATGCAACGCGGCGACGGAGCGGTCTATCACAAAGTAAGCGGCATGGCGTTCCCGTCTTTCATTTTACCCGCGGAGGATATCCAAGATCGCTACGTGTACGGCATGTCGTCGTTCGGCACCGCGATGTTCACCGCCGCGACCGCCATGGGCGCGCGCGTCTATGAGCCATACGATAAGGATTATGCCGCGGAGCTACTCCGGCGTTCGAAGCTGGCGCAGACGTGGCTCGATCGGAATCCGAAAGCTTATTTTCGCAACGATGAAGGACAAAATTCCGGCTCCGGTCCTTACGATAAGTCGTCGGACAGGGAAGAGCGGTTCTGGGCGCTCGCCGAGCTGTATAAGACGACGGGCGACAGCGCCTACGAGGAAGTCATCGGGAAGAAATATTCGGATTTGGCCGAGAAGCCGCCAGGTATCGTAGGTTGGGGCAACGCCCAACTGCTCGGCCAATGGGCGGTCGCAACCGCAGCTAATTCGCCTTCAACTGTCCATGATACGGCGATCAACGCGATCGTTCAGGCAGCTGACGGAATCGTGAATCGGATCGGGGAAGACGGGTATCGCAACTCGCTCACGACGAACGATTACAATTGGGGATCGAACAAGAACGCCCTGGCTTACGGAGAACTGCTTCTTCTCGCGAACAAGCTGAAGCCCAGCGAGGCGTACGTGAACGGCGCGCTCGACCAGCTTCACTACGTGCTCGGCAGGAACGCGATGGGGATGAGCTACGTAACCGGCGTCGGCAGTCGCTATCCTCTAAAACCCCATCACCGGATTTCGATGATGTCCGGCGTCAAGGTTCCCGGCTTGTTGGTCGGCGGACCGAATAAATTCGGCAATGACGAGGCGTTGGCGCAGCTTGTGCAGCAAGGCGTGCCTCCCGCGTTAAGCTATATCGACGACGTATCCAGCTACTCCAGCAACGAATATGCGATCGACTATAACGCCCCTTTATTTTTCGTGCTGACCGCATTTAGCCATTAAGTCGTCGCCTGAGCCGAATTTTACTAACATTTTGCAAACATTTAATCGCGAACTTTTCCAAAAGTTTCACTGCATAATGGGAGTATCACAAGTCAAGAGGGAGACAACGATGAGCCAGAACATTCACGATGTGTTGCTCAGCAGTCTATGCGAATCCATGCGTAACGTCATTCCACGTCCGATCGATCAGTCCGAGGCGGAGGCGGATGCGAATCCCGCGACGGTCAATGAAATGGGCGTATCGATCAGCTTCGCTAATCCGATTAGCGTCAAGATGATCATAGACGGCGAGCGTCAAATGTTCAGCAAGATGAGCGAAGTGTTGTTCGGGATGCCGATGGAAGGCGAAATGCTCGATAGTTGCGTCGGGGAAATCGCCAACATTATCGCCGGAGGAACGACAACGTTATTAAGCAATCACGGTATTGCCGCGGACATTACGCCGCCGTCGCTTTTGACCGAACGCGCGACGATCAACGGCTATGAGAACGGATTGGCGCTCAATATCGAAGAAGTAGGCAATATGCGCATTATGCTGCTTGGCGGCAACTAAAGGAGAGAACGTACAATGGCCAAAATATTAGTCGTAGATGATGCCGCGTTCATGAGAATGATGATTAAAGATATTTTGGTTAAAGGCGGTCATGAAGTCGTAGGGGAAGCGGAAAACGGTAAAATCGCCGTCCAAAAGTACCAAGAGCTTCTGCCGGACCTGGTGACGATGGACATTACGATGCCGGAAATGGAAGGAATCGAGGCCGTCCGCGAAATTCGGAAAACCAACGCGAACGCCAGGATCGTCATGTGTTCCGCGATGGGGCAGCAAGGGATGGTCGTTCAGGCGATTCAAGCGGGAGCCAGAGATTTCGTCGTTAAACCTTTCCAAGGCGATCGCGTGCTAGAAGCGTTGCGCAAAGCGCTCGTATAAGCGGACAACAACTTTCAGGAAACCCTCAGTGCATTTTAAGGTTTACTTCATCCCATTTTCAGGAACGATGGCAATAATGGGTGAAGCAAGACCAATCGAATGTCTGGAGGGATTTACATGAAAAAGACAGCAAGAACGTTAAGCATCACGGCGGCGTTGGCCGTTATGATTCCGCTCACGGCCTATGCGGCTACGACATCAACGACAAGTACATCCGATACGGCGGCCAAGGCGGCTATATCCGCGACTAGTGGAGACTTCAAAGGACACGGCGGCAAGGAAGGCTTCGGCGACAGACGCCAGGTCGTGAGTCAGGAAGTGCTCGATCTGCTGAAGCTGGACAAGGCGGCGTTCTCGGACAAGATTAAAGCAGGTGCGACATTAGCGGAAATCGCCGAACAGCAGGGTGTATCAAGGGAAAGCTTGAAAAAGGCGATGACCGATGCGTTCAACAAACAGCTCGAAGAACGGAAGCAGGAGTACGCCGATAACTTGGACAAGCTGATCGATTCCGATCTGAAAGCGAGCGGGCATAAGTTCGAGAAGTTCGATATGGTCGAGCGCAGCAATATCGATCTGTCATCGGTTGCCACGGCGCTCGGGATTAGCACGGTCGACCTGAAAACTTCGCTTGGCGAAGGGAAGTCGCTAGCCGACATGGCGAAGGAAAAAGGCGTAGACGTGCAAAAGGTTATCGACGCGATCGCTGCTTCGATGACTAGCAACATCAATCAAGCCGTTAAGGACGGAAAGCTGACGCAGGACGAAGCAACGAAGCGTCTCGCGGAAGTACCGACCATTGCTAGCAAGGTCGTGAACGGCGCTATGCCGGACGGCAAGCGTGGCGGCCATCGTGCGCACGGCTTTGGCGGCGACCGTGACAAGGGAGCGCCGGACGCGAGCGAAACACCATCGGCGTCGGCTGCGCCTTCGGCATCGGCACAATCGTAACCATAATAAAAAGCTTGCTCAAGCTTCCGCTTCGCGGAGTGCTCGGGCAAGCTTTTTTTTTGGGTTAGTTAGCGATAAGCACACGTGGTGATTCTAAATCGCTCGGAGTAGCGGGTATCAGCGAAATAAGCACTCGTGGTAATGCTAAATGAGTCTGAGTAGCGGTTATCGGATAAATAAGCACACTTGGTGATGCTAAATCGCTCGTAGTAGTGGGTATCGGCGAAATAAGCACACTTGGTGATGTTAAATGAGTCGGAAAAGCGGGTATCCTCGAATTAAGCACACGTGGTGTTACTAAATCGCTCGTAGTAGTGGGTATCGGCGAAATAAGCACACTTGGTGATGTTAAATGAGTCGGAAAAGCGGGTATCCTCGAATTAACCACATGTGGTGATTCTAATCGCTCGGAGTAGCGGGTATCGGCGAAAGTTACGGCTCGTCAACTGCGCTTCGGCAGCGCGGATAGCGACTGAAGTCGCTCTTTGCGTCCGGGGAGCTGAGAGAGGAAGATGCGCAAATCCGGGAAATCGTCTAAATTAAGCGAGTAATAGACCCATTGTCCGCGTTTCGTTTCTTGCACCAAGCCGGCGCTCTTCAGCCTGCGAAGATGTTGGCTCGCGTTCGGTTGGCTTGTTCCGAGCAGGTCGACCATATCGCCAACGCACAATTCTCTCTCCTGCAGCAAACCGAGAATCGCTAGTCGCGTTCTGTCTCCAAGCAGCTTGAGCAGCTCGGCCATTTCCGCTAGTTGGTCGTTCATGAGATTCGTGCCTCCGTCCGAGTGACTGTTCATGCGAGTTCGGATTCGTACATGTACATATAATTATACATATTCCGACAAGAGGTAGCTATAGCGCAAGATACTCTCGTCGATAGCGGTATGGCATACCGCTATTATCGAACGATGAGCGCTTTTTCGCATAATAACGGTATCGAATACCGCTATTACTCGACAAATCAGGCTTTTAGGCAAAATGGATGAGGAATAACGGTACGGCATAACGCTATCAGGCGAGAATAAGCGAAGCTGTACGAAATAACGGTACGCCATACCGCTATCACGCTAAATGAACCGCATCCGCACGAATAACGGTACGCCATACCGCTATCACGCTAAATGAACCGCATCCGCACGAATAACGGTACGCTATACCGCTATCACGCTAAATGAACCGCATCCGCATTCGCACGCCGTACCGCTATTCGCCTGCCCCTAAGTCGACTTCAGCCGCTGGAAGAAGCCGGATACCGCCATCTCCGCCGCGCCTAGCATGGCGGAACGCTCGCCGAGCTCGGCGAACAGCAGCTGTACTTTGCGCAAGTGGAAGCCGATCGCGCGGTGAACGACGGTTTGGCGAAGCTCGCCTTCTACCCATTCGCGCGCTTGGCTCATCCGGTTGCCGATGATGACCGCGTCCGGATTGAACACGTTGACGATGTTCGCGATCCCGATGCCCAAATATTCGCCGATGCCTTTGAACAAGCCGAGCACGTCTTCGTTGCCTTGTTTCGCCGCGGCAAGCAATTGGTCGAGATCCTCGTAGCCGAGCTTCGCGGCTTGCGCGAGCAACGATTGCTCGGACGCGTACATTTCCCAACAGCCGCGATTGCCGCAGCTGCACGGTTTGCCGTGCGCCTCGACCGACAAGTGCCCCATTTCCCCGGAAAATCCGGATGCGCCCTTATAAAGCTGTTTGTGCAAAATCAAACCCGTACCGATCCCGATCCCGACGCTGACATACACGATATTGGAAATAAGCCGTCCGGCCCCGTATTTCTGCTCGCCGATCGCGCCCGCGTTCGCTTCGTTATCTATCGTAATAGGCAGCCCATAGCGTTCTTGCAACTGCCGTTCGAGAGGGACGTCCCTCCATTTCAAGTTAGGCGCGAACAGCACCGATCCCGTCTCGTCGACTAAACCAGGCACGCCTACGCCGATGCCTACGATGCCGTAAGGACAGCTTGGAGCGGTCGCGATTAAACGATCGATCATCTCGCACAGCTCTTTTACGACGAATTCGGGCTCCGTATGGCGCAACGACGAAGTCAGTTCGGTAACGACTCCGCCTTTCAGATCCATTAGTACGCCTCTTATATAATTGACGCCAAGATCAATGCCGACGGCATGCCCGGCGCTCGCGATGAATTCGAGCATAACCGGCTTGCGTCCGCCGCTCGATTCGCCGTGCCCGGTTTCCTTAACGAGGGAACCGTCAATCAAGTCTTGTACGAGACTCGATACCGTAGCTTTGTTAAGCCCGGTAAGCTCCGAGATTTGAGCACGAGATAGAGGCGCACCTCTTAAAATAGACTCTAGCACGATTGCTGTATTGATTCTTTTGATTAAAGCCTGATCTCCGGTAGGCGTCGTCATCGTATGTGCGGCTCCTCGACAATTAATTACAAACATTATACCATACGATTCAGTCAAAAAAACTTTGTTTATTGAATAGACAAACTAAGATTTGCGTGCTATTCTAATGTCATGAAGCAAATAGTTAACGCTTACAAGGAGGAATTATCGATATGAGTAAGTTCAGCAACGTACCTAAGATCCAATACGAAGGACGCGACTCCAAAAACCCGTTCGCGTTCAAGCACTACAATCCTAGCGAAGTCGTCTTCGGCAAAACGATGGAAGAGCACCTCCGTTTCGCGGTTGCTTATTGGCACACGTTCGCAGCGAGCGGTGCAGATCCGTTCGGCGTAGGCACGGCAGTACGCAGCTGGGATTCCTATGCCCCGCTCGACAAAGCAAAAGCTCGCGTAGAAGCGAACTTCGAACTGCTCGAGAAATTGAACGTTCCTTTCTATGCGTTCCATGATGCAGACATCGCTCCGGAAGGCGCTACGCTCGCGGAAACTAACAAGAACCTCGACGTCATCGTCGCGATGCTGAAAGATTACCAAAAGTCCACGGGCAAGAAATTGCTTTGGAACACGGTTAACCTTTTCACGAATCCTCGTTATGTACACGGCGCAAGCACTACGAACAACGCGGAAGTGTTCGCTTATGCGGCAGCGACGTTGAAAAAGGGTCTTGAAGTAGGTAAAGAACTCGGCGCCGAAAACTATGTTTTCTGGGGCGGCCGTGAAGGCTACGAGTCGTTGCTTAACACGAACATGAAGCTTGAGCTCGACAACTTGGGCCGCTTCCTCCATATGGCTGTAGACTACGCTAAGGAAATCGGCTTCGATGCCCAATTCCTGATCGAGCCTAAGCCGAAAGAGCCTTCCAAGCACCAGTACGACTTCGACGTGGCTACGGCAATGTCGTTCTTGCAAAGCTACGGCTTGAAAGACAAATTCAAGTTCAACATCGAAGCGAACCATGCAACGTTGGCTGGCCACACGTTCGAGCACGAACTGCATGTAGCCCGCATTAACGGCATGCTCGGTTCCATCGACGCGAACCAAGGCGACTTGCTTCTCGGCTGGGACACGGACGAATTCCCTACGGATCTCGTTGCCACGTCGCTCGCTATGTACGAAATTCTCAAAAACGAAGGCGGCATCGGCCGCGGCGGCGTCAACTTCGATGCTAAAGTGCGTCGTTCTTCGTTCGAAGATACAGATCTGTTCTTCGCGCACATTGCAGGTATGGACACTTATGCACGCGGACTTAAAGCGGCTGCCAAGATGATCGAAGAGCGCGTGCTCGACGATATTATCGACAACCGTTACAGCAGCTTCAACGAAGGCATCGGCGCCGAGATCGTCTCCGGCCGCGCGAACCTGAAAACGCTCGAAGCTTACGCGCTGCAAGCTCAACCGATTAAGAACGCGTCCGCTCGTTTGGAGCAATTGAAAGCAAACTTGAACGACGTTATTTTCAGCGTATAACGATCGAACTTATAACCTAGGCGCATGGCCGCCGCATTCCGCCCCCCGGAAGCTCCGGCGGGGCGGTTTGCATATACCGAAGGAGGATCATTCCGATGAAATTCGTCATTGGCGTAGACTTAGGCACGAGCGCGGTAAAGACGCTGCTGATCGGGCAAGACGGCGCGGTCAAAGCGGAAGCGACGCGAGAGTACCCGTTGTTCCATGAGAAATCCGGTTGGAGCGAGCAAGAGCCGGAAGATTGGGTAACCGGAACGATCGGCGCGTTGCAGGAGCTGACCCAGCAGTCCGGCGTTCAGCCGCAAGACATCGAGGGTCTAAGCTTTTCCGGGCAAATGCACGGACTCGTGCTTCTGGATGCCGACAATAAACCGATTCGCCGCGCGATTTTGTGGAACGATACCCGTACGACGGAGCAATGCCGCGAAATCGAGCGCAAGCTCGGAGACAAGCTGCTCTCCGTTACCCGGAATCCGGCGCTTGAAGGCTTTACGTTGCCGAAAATCCTATGGGTTAAGCAACATGAGCCGGCTACCTTCGCTAAAGCGCAACAATTCCTGCTGCCGAAAGACTACTTGCGTCTTCGCCTGACGGGCGCATCGCATATGGATTTGTCCGATGCGGCAGGCACGCTGTTGCTCGACGTTGCGGGCAAGGTATGGAGCGGGGACGTCCTGTCCGCGTTCGAACTGCCGGCATCGCTATGCCCTCCTCTCGTCGAAGCTAGCGGATTCGTCGGCACGCTGTCGCCGGAAGCGGCTGCGGCTACGGGACTTAGCGAAGAGACGAAAGTGTTCGCGGGCGGCGCGGACAATGCATGCGGCGCGATCGGCGCGGGCATTTTATCGCCGGGCGTGACGCTGTGCAGCATCGGAACATCGGGCGTCGTCTTGACGTACGAAGCGGATTCCAGCGCGGATTACGCGGGCAAGGTACACTTCTTCAACCACGGCAAGCCGGACGCGTTCTACGCGATGGGCGTAACGCTGGCGGCGGGCTACTCGCTGAGCTGGTTCCGCAACACGTTCGCCAAGGGCGAGTCGTTCGAAGCGCTGCTGAGCGGCGTAGACGAGATCGCGCCGGGCTCGGGCGGCTTGCTGTTCACGCCTTATCTCGTGGGCGAACGGACCCCTCATCCGGACGCGACTATTCGCGGCAGCTTCATCGGCATGGACGGCAGCCATACGCTTACGCATTTTGCGCGCGCGGTCATGGAAGGCATCACGTTCTCGCTTAACGAATCGATCGATCTGTTCCGCTCGGCCGGCAAGACGGTCGATACGATCATCTCGATCGGCGGCGGCGCCAAAAATCCGGTCTGGCTCCAAATGCAAGCAGACGTGTTCCAAGCGAACGTCGTTGCTCTCGAGAACGAGCAAGGTCCTGGACTAGGCGCGGCAATGCTAGCGGCTGTAGGTTGCGGCTGGTTCGCAAACTTGGACGCTTGCGGCGAAGTGTTCGTGAAACGCTCCCGCACGTTTACGCCGAATAAGGCGGCTAGCGACGCGTACGCGAAGCTGTTCCGAATTTACCAAGAAGTTTATCATAAGACCAAGTCGCTAAATGAGTCTCTGAGCGCTTTCAGAAACTGACCGATTAGTTTATTATAGGAATATGGAAATTGGGTGCCTCCCTTTTCCGAACTAGCCCCCGCTATTCCCGGCCGGTAACCGGGAGGGGGCTTTTTATTATATTCGGGAGGTGTGCGGCATTGTCTGAACCTATGGAACGCGTGGCCTTGATTACGGGAGCGGGGAGCGGATTCGGTCTTCTGACGGCATTGCTCCTGGCGGAACAAGGTTGGGTCGTATACGCGGGATTGCGAGAATTAAGCCGAGACGGGGCGTTGTTGGCGGAAGCGCGGGCGCGTGGAGTACAGTCGCGCGTTCGCACGATCCTCTTGGACGTTACGGTTCCCGAGCAAATCGCGGAAGCGATCGAGACGATTCGTCTCGCATCCGGCAGGCTGGATGCGCTCGTTAACAATGCGGGCTACGCCGCGGGAGGCTTCGTCGAGGAAGTGCCGATCGAGCGGTGGCGCGAGCAATTCGAGACGAACGTCTTCGGGCTGATCGCGATGACGCAAGCGGCGCTACCGATCATGAGAGAGCAACGGTCGGGCCGGATCGTGCTCGTCAGCAGCGTTAGCGGCAGGATCGGATTTCCGGCGCTTGCGCCATACGTCGCCTCGAAGCACGCGATAGAAGGCTTCGGTGAATCGTTAAGGCTGGAAGTAGCCGGTTTCGGTATCGACGTGAGCCTGATTGAAGCTGGTCCATATCGTACTTCGATCTGGCGCAAAAGTATGGATACGTTTAGGGAGCCTGTCCCGGATTCTCCCTACTACGGGCAATACGAACAATTGAAGCCAATGCTTGAGAAATCCGCCGCGAACGGCGGGGATCCGAGCATCGTCGCACGAACGATTTGGCGCGCGATTGTCGATCCGAAACCTAAGCTGCGATATCAGCCGACCCGTAGCGAGAAGCTTACGATCGGAGCTAAGCGATGGCTTCCGTGGAGCGTCATCGAGCGCATAGCGCTTAAAGCCATGGGGGTGAAGAAGCCGTGACCCGAATTTCGACTATGGATATTCTACATATCGTTAACGGAGACATCGTAGGCGAGCAGTTACGATCTAATAAGCTCGAGGGTCGCGTGCTCGTCTGGCGAGAAATGTACACGGCGGGTCCGCTAGAGATTGAACTTGAGGACAGGGCGAGCTGGCTTGAGGCACGCTTCGGCATACCGAAGCACGAATATATCGCAAGCGCCGAGCGGCAAACGGAACAATACAAGCAAGCGTTGCAAGACGGCAACAGGATAGCGATTTGGATCGATCCGGATCTGTTCGATCAAACGATATTGATGAAGCTCTGTCATCTTTCGATGGCGTGTAAGTCGAATGCCCAGGACCGCATAGAGCTTATCTCGCTTCCCGCGGGGCCGTATTCGGTCAAACAGCTTCTGCAAGCATGGGAACAAGCGCGCCACCAGTTGCAGCCGGATGCGATTGCGGAACTTGCGGACGCATGGGGAGCGTATGCTTCGAACGATCGCCCGGCGATCGACCGTTGGCTTCAGACGCATCGTCGGAAACATGCCGAAGTGGCGTCCGCGCTCGAATTCCACCTCATGCGCGAGCCTGGTCATGACGGTCTTGGGATTGTCGAGCGGCTAACTTTACGCGCGCTCGCGGACAAGGAATCGGAGATGTCGAAATACAAGCTCTTCCAGTTAGTGTCTCCGCAATGTCCGCTATTCGGCATGGGCGACCTACAATATTGGGGCATACTCGATGGCTTGGCGTCTTGCGAACCTCCGATGATTTGGATCGATTCGACGACCGTTGGCTTGACGAAGGAAGGCCGGGAAGCGTTGTCCGGCAGCCGGACCGCTCCACGTGAAGCGAACGAAATGACGCGCGGGTAACGAAGGGCGCATAGAATTCGTGGCAGGTTGGGAATCCTATCCGGGAATGTACACCCGATAATAGGAACGGAGAGATCAGCCGATGAGTCACGCCGCATTGTTGTTCCAATTTCCCGACGCGCAGCAAGCTCGTCTAGCGGGCGACACCCTTGAAGAACTCGGCTACGAGCCTCAGCTTCACGAGGGTGGTCGCTTGCATATTCACGTACATAACGAGGATCTGACCTCGGCGCTCGAGGTCGTGCAGTGTTATGCGGGACAGCTCATGGAGCACGCTCCTGCGGAAGCGGTTGTCATTACCGACGTCGCTTACAGCATGGACGCGATTCCGATTCCCGCGCACACCGTGAACGAAGACTGGGAGGATCATTACCGGGGGCTCGGCAACGCGAACCGTACGGATGAACCGGAATTCACGCCGGACGACGGCTCCTACGATCATTTTGACGCAAGATGAAAGCTTGGCCGCATAAGGAGGGCTGTCCCCAAGTCATCGAAAGATGATCAAGGACAGCCCTGTTTTTTATTCCCCGGTCCCCATAGCCTGCTCCGCCGCATTGCGCCCCGCCGTATAACCGGTCGAGAACGCCGCCGTAATGTTGTATCCGCCGGTATAGCCGTGAATGTCCAATATTTCTCCGCAGAAATACAGACCGTTCATCAGCTTAGATTGCATCGTCCTCGGATCGATTTCCTTCAGATTGACGCCCCCGCCAGTCACGAAAGCTTCCTCGATGGACAGCGTTCCGTTAACCTGGACCGGGAAAGCTTTGACGAAACGCGCTAATTCGTTCCACGCTTGCTTCGGCAAGTTGTCGTAAGTGAGGTCTTCCTTAAGCTCCGCCAGCTCGAATAGAAAAGGAAGCATGCGCTCGGGCAAATACCCTTTTAGCACGTTTTTGATCGCCTTCTTAGGCTCGTTCTTCGAGAGGTCCAACGTCTCGTCGTAAACCTCTTCCGCGCTTAGCCGTGGCAAGAGATCGATCGTTGCGAGTACCGCACCGCCTCCTGCTTGCTTCATCTGCTTCACGACGAATTGGCTGCAGCGAAGCGCGATCGGTCCCGATAGCCCGAAGTGGGTGAAGATCATGTCGCCTTCGTGCGTAATGATTTTCTTCCCCTTCGCGTTCCAGACCGACAAGCCGACGTCCCGCAAAGACAAGCCTTGAAGCGCCCGGCTGCGGATGAACGGTTCCTTCGACGTCAGCGGCACCTCGGTCGGGAACAACTCCGTAATCGTATGTCCGGCGCTCTCCGCCCAAGCGTATCCGTCGCCCGTGGATCCCGTATGGGGAACGGATTTGCCTCCAACGGCTACGATTACGGCTCGTCCGCGAACGACTTCTCCCGTCTTCAACCGGACGCCCGCCGTTCGGCCGTCTTCGTACAACACTTCCTCGACCGGACTATTCTCTTTGATCTTCACGCCTTGCGAGCGCACTTTGTTAACGAGCGCGTCGACGACCGTCTTCGCTTTATCGGACACGGGAAACATTCTGCCGTTATCCTCTTCTTTAAGCTCGATTCCCATCTCTTCGAAGAAGGCCACGATATCGCGGTTGCCGAAAGTAGCGAGCGCGCTATATAAAAATCGGCCGTTGCCGGGGATGTGTTTAATAATCTCGTCGAGCTCCTTGGCGTTGGTCACGTTGCACCGTCCGCCGCCGGAAATGCCAAGCTTGCGCCCGAGCTTGTCGCCCTTGTCGAGCAGCAATACTTTCGCTCCGGCTTCGCTTGCCGAAACGCCGGCCATTAGCCCCGAAGAGCCCGCGCCGACTATAATTACGTCATATTCCATCGTTCATGCCACCTATTATCTATATGCTAGTACAAGTATACCCGAATTCGAAACCGATGTTTATTGTAACTGTAGGAAAATTGTGTTTAACTATTGGTATAAATTGTCCAAATGTCGCTATTTTTTGATAATATTTTCCCTATCCAAAAACTTTGTCAGACGGGAGGCCGGCGGTTGTGTGGAAGGATACGTTGCTTCAAACCTTAATCGCGCTGCTCCCCGTGTTCGCTTTCATGATTTGGTACGACAGGCCTGAGCGTAGCCGATACGCAAGTGTCTTCATGGGCATCTGTTGCGGCATAACGATGCTGCTGACGGTGCAATACGCCGCGATCAACGACTTTGGTCAATCGTTTGATTATCGCGTCGTGATGCTGCTTGTCGGTTCGCTCTACGGGGGCGTTCCGGCGGCCATGCTTTTAACGGTGCTTTACGTTGCGACGCGCATTCCTCAATATCATGATTTATGGCAATACATACTTTTGGCTTTGTTCTTGCTTGTGTTATTACCGCTCCTGTTCACGCGCGTAGCGACCTTCCAACAACGCGGATACTCGGATCGGATCAAACAAGTGACATGGCTTATCATAACCGTATTGGCTTTCTACTTCGTGGGTCACACGATTATCTTGATCGAGAATCACATCAATGATTTGCGTTCGGAGATTACGTTCGTTCTCTTATACGGCATCGGCTTTTTGTTCGTAACTTACGCTTCAGTGCATCTAGCTGAAACCACCTACGAGAGAGTCCGCATGCAATCCCAACTCCGCGTCGTCTCGCAAAAATACTTGAACGAAATGCGCAAGCTGCAGCAACTGATCGACAACACGCCGCTCGTCGTGGCGTTCTTCGATGGACAGGGCAGATTGACGCACGTCAACGAGGAAGCATTGAAGCATGCGCACCCGCTTAAGAGAAAAGACGTCATCGGACAAAGCATGCCTAGTTTATTCTGGCGGGACGATATGCCGTTCGAAGTGTCTCCGATCGATCGCGTAATGAGAGGCGAAGAGAAGGTAACGGAAATAGCCCGCTTCAAAGGGCGTACATTCTTCACAGTGACATGCACAGTGCTGGAGGCGCCATCCGTGCAGCTGGAAGGCATTCTGTTCGTCGGTCAAGACATTACGGAGCTTCAGCGCCTGAAAGACGAAGTAGACCGCATGGAACGTCTAAGCCTCGTAGGGCAAATGGCGGCAAGCATAACGCATGAAATCCGTAACCCGATGGCCGTCATCCGCGGGTTCATTCAATTGCTTAACGAACGGAGCGCGGTGGATCAGCAATCGTATTTCCGCATCGTGTTGGATGAGCTCGATCGCGCCAATGCTATTATTAACGACTTTTTGTCGCTTGCTCAGAACCGGATCGTTCAGAAGGAATCAGGTAACTTGCATGATCTGCTGAACGACGTCATACCGCTCATCTGGGCGGATGCGAATATGAGAGGCCAAGTGTTCGAGGCGAAGCTGTGCGACAATATGGATATGCTGGAGCTCAACAGCAAAGAGATTAAACAGCTCATTCTTAACCTTGCCCGTAACGGAATGGAAGCAATGAACGATAAAGGCGTGCTCCGGATCGAGACGCTGAATTTCGAGGATACGATCCAACTGCGGGTAATCGATTCCGGCGTGGGAATCTCCAAGGAAAAGCAGGAGAGGCTGTTCGAGCCGTTTTACACGACGAAGGCGAACGGCACAGGGTTGGGGCTTCCGCTATGTCTGAGCATCGTCGAACGTCATAACGGCAAAATCCACGTCGAATCGGTGCTGGGCCAGGGTACGACGATCATCGTATCTTTCTGCAAACCGGGCCGTAATTGTTGGTAAAATTCGCGTGCGACGCGGATAAACGGTTACGAAAGGGATACACTACGGGGGATACATCCAGACAAGGAGGATGCTTCCATGACTGAGTCCCAGAATCGTCAATCGTCCGCGAGCAAAACCGCCAATTCATCCAAGAAAGACCGTTCGCCGACATCTCCCGGGTACGACAAAAGACTGGACGGACCGAATCGTCCGTCGACGTAACGGTTAGACGCCGCGGGTGCCATGAGTAACGATACCCATCCATCCTACGCGAACGTAAAGCCGACCCACGATCATGACGAATCTAAGCTGGATCCGTTTGAAATCGAATTTCGGGCGGAATACCGCGACAACCGGGGTCCGCGGGAGCCGTTCGTCAACGAACATGGTGTCGTGATCGGGGATCACGATTATGTATCTTCGCAATCGCCGCTTGAACAATGGAGCCGCGAGACGGACCCTTCGGTCATGGCGGGAGAGCAATGGGTGCATCCGTACAAGGATATCGGCTTTCGAACGAGGGAGAATCGGGACCTGTTCGAGAAGGGGATCGCTCCAGCGTCGTCCTTGTTCATGCATCCGGTCCACGCGACCTCCTCTTCGGTGGAGTTCGACGACGATGAATATTTTCCTGTACCCGAAGTGTTGGATGAGCCGTGAGGCGCTAGCGGTAAGATGGCCGAGCCGTGGGGAGACCCCGCGAGTCTCGGCTTTCCGCGTTCGCGGGATGCTTTTGACGAAGCTTGCGGTCGCGCGTATAATTAAAGGAATAGCGGGCGTTGATCCGCGAATCCCATAGGGAAAGAGGCGATTGTAGTGTCGATGTCCTTCGAACGCTATATGATGGATATGATTCAACCGATGCGCGACGATTTGACGCGTCTTGGCATTCAAGAATTAAGAACTCCGGAAGAAGTGGAGAGCACGCTTCCTACCGCGGAGGGTACTTCCTTGGTCGTTATCAACTCCGTATGCGGCTGCGCGGCCGGTCAATGCCGTCCGGGCGTTGCCGAAGCGCTTCAGCATGAAGTATTGCCGGATCACACTTTCACGGTGTTCGCCGGTCAAGACAAGGAAGCGACCGCGAAAGCTCGCGAATATTTCCTGCCTTATCCGCCGTCTTCGCCGTCTATAGCTCTTCTTAAAGACGGACAACTCGTGCACTTCATCGAGAGACATCAGATCGAGAACCGTAGCGCGGGAGACATTGCCGCGGACTTGACGGATGCGTTCGATCGATTCTGCCGTTAATCGACCTCGTATCCCGGGACGCGGCCAGACTGGCGGCGTTCGCGGGATATTTTTATTTATCGGAACGAGTTCAGTGGGCTGAGGGGGAACCAGAATATGAGTCTTAGCGTACAGCATCAAATAATCGCCAAGCTTGGCGTAAAGCCGACGATCGAAGTCGATGAAGAGATCGCCAGTCGCGTCGATTTCTTGAAGAGCTACGTGAAGCAAGCGGGCGCGACGGGATTGTTGATCGCGATCAGCGGCGGCATCGACAGCGCGGTTGCTACCGGCTTATGCAAGAAAGCGACGGACGAGTTGTCGGCGGAAACCGGCAAGGAATACATAACGTTAGGCGTATTCCAGCCTTACGGCGAGCAAGAAGACATTCAACATAGCTACGCCGTCGCCGAAGCGTTCGGCTTGACCCACAAGGCGGAGACGAACATCGAGCAAGCGGTCGACGAGATCGCGCTAGAGACGGAATACGCGTTCAAATCGCTAGGCATCCATAGACATATTAGCCGCGGCGGCAAAGGCAACGTGAAGGCGCGCACGCGCATGGTCGTTCAATATGCGCTCGCGTTCGATATGAACTTGCTTGTCGTGGGAACGGACCATGCCTCCGAAGCGTTAACGGGCTTTTTCACGAAATGGGGAGACGGCGCGGTCGACGTGACGCCTCTGAGCACGCTGAACAAACGTCAAATCCGCCAAATCGCGCGCGCGCTCGGCGTACCCGCCGAAGTCATCGATAAGGCACCGACAGCCGGATTATGGGAAGGTCAGACGGACGAGGCGGAGCTTGGGGTAACGTACGAGGATAATAGCGATTACCTGGAAGGCAAAGCAATCGATCCGCAAGCCAGAGAGAAGCTAGAGCAGCGGTATGCGCGCACGGAGCATAAACGCCAGCCGATTCCGGGCATCTGACATGAAATCCGCTATTGTCGGAATCGGGCTGGACGTCGTCGAGATGGAAAGAATAGCGGGCGTTCTCGCCAGCCCGGCAGGCGATAGATTCGTCGCGAGAGTGTTGACGGCTAACGAACGAGACGTCTTTCAGAGGTTGACTGCCAAGAAACGTACCCAATACGTGGCAGGCAGATTCGCGCTGAAGGAAGCGGTCGTGAAGGCGCTCGGATGCGGTATCGGCTCGATTGTCGGATTTCAGGATATCGAGGCGATGCCTGACGAGCTAGGGAAGCCGGTATGCTTCATATCTGCCGAGGCTCTTGAACGGCTTGGAAGGAAGGGGCAACCGCTAAGGCTGCACGTAGCGATAACGCACGAGCGGTCGATTGCCGCCGCCACCGCATTAATAGAGAACGATCAATAACGGCCCGCCGCGTCGTGGGCTGTTTTATTTTGTAAATTTACGCTAGTGGGCAGGTCACGTATAATGGAATGTATGCGGCTTAGGACCATCATGCCATTCAGACGGGGAGCGCAAATGTGACAACAACTTATTTATCGATCCTGATGAAGCATTTCGAGCAAATGCAGATCGAAGTGGCCGCGGCGGGAGAGACGTCGATAGATAGCGAATCCGTTCTGGCCAAGGAAGCCCTATACGACTGCCATCGGTTTCTTTTCGTTAAGAAAGGCGAAGGACAACTGTTGTTGCAAGACAAATCGTTGCCTCTCGTTAAAGGAACGTTGTGCATAATGCTATCGGGAACCGCTCATCGGATCGTGCCTACGCCCGGATCTACGATAACGTTGCAATGGTGCCATTTTCGCGCGAGCTACGAGGACCGGGACTTATACCGCAGCTTGAATTTGACGCAGACTACGCGGATCGTGAACGACGAGGAAGTCGCAACGCTGTTCGAACGAATATTCCAGCAGCTCGCGCATGAACGGCTTACGTCGAGACTGCGCTTGAAAGCGACGATGCTGGAGTTGATCAGCGTCTATCTGGAGCATCTATCGATCGCGGCGAACGAAGAAGAAGCTCCGTCGCACGACTTGCAGAAGCTTGAAGCTATTATTCAATATATCGACAACCATCTCGCGGACAACATCACAGTGGACGAGCTCGCCAAGCAAGTGTACCTGCACCCGAATTATTTCATAATGTTCTTCAAAGGGATAATGGGCCACTCTCCCATTCAGTACGTGAATTACAGGAGGATGGAGACGGCCAAAGTGTTGCTGCTGCAGCCGGAGTGCAACGTTTCCGCGGTAGCCAGCAAAGTCGGGATGCAAATCTATTATTTCTCGCGCATGTTCAAATCGCATACGGGACTGACGCCCAGCCGCTTCCGCAAGCAAGGGACGATCAGCGCCATAGCCGCATCGGAAGAAGGAGAACGGGTTACGTGAGTTCGGAAAAACGATTTTTCAGCATGGAATTGTTGCGTTGGTATAAGCGGGAACGGCGCGACTTGCCTTGGCGGAGAACGAAAGACCCGTATCATATTTGGGTTTCGGAAATCATGCTGCAGCAGACGCGCGTCGATACGGTCATCCCGTATTTCAATCGATTCGTGGGACGATTTCCGACGTTGCGGGATTTGGCGGCCGCGCCGGAAGAGGACGTACTCAAGCATTGGGAAGGGCTCGGCTATTATTCTAGGGCGCGCAACCTGCAGACGGCGGTTAAAGAAGTTGTAGCTACTTACGATGCTCAGGTGCCGTCAGAGAAAAAGGCGGTTTCCGGGCTGAAGGGCGTCGGTCCGTATACGGCGGGCGCGATTCTGAGCATTGCCTACAACAAGCCGGAGCCGGCGGTCGACGGTAACGTCATGCGCGTGCTGTCGCGGTATTTCCTTCTGGAGGACGATATCGCTAAGCCGGCTACGAGGGTCGGCATGGAGAGCTTGGCTCAATCGCTTATTCCGGAAGGAGAAGCCGGCGATTTTAACCAAGCGCTTATGGAGCTTGGGGCTATGGTATGTACGCCTAAGAGCCCGGTATGCGGCGAGTGTTCGGTAGCTTTGCATTGCATGGCGAGGCAAGCGGGACGGGAGCGGGAGCTTCCGGTCAAGAGCAAGGCGAAGCCGCCCAAGCCGGTGTTCCGGCTAGCCGCGCTAATCGAGGGTACGGGCGCGCATGCCGGCAAAGTACTTGTCAGGCAGCGTCCCGGCAGTGGTTTGCTGGCGAGCATGTGGGAGCTTCCTCATGCGGAGGCGCCGAGCGCGGACGTGTGGGGAGAGGTTAAGGTCGGGGGCAAATGGTTGGCCGAGACGATTGCTTCAGAAGAGGGCGTAAGGATTCGGCCGACGGGGCATCTGGGGGATACGCAGCATATTTTCACGCACCTTGTCTGGCAGATTAGAGTGATCGGGGCGGCCTTGTCCGAGGAGGCAACGGTGCCGGAGCATTATCGCTGGGTAGGCCCGGATGAGTTAGAAAGCTACGTCTGGCCGAACGTGTTCCGCAAGCTGTTAACCGAATATTTTATCGCGCGTAACGATTGAGTGAAGCCTCGTCGCACCGGAGTAATCCGGCTGCGGCGAGGTTTTTTGGTAGGGAGATGCGAGGCTGCGGCGTCTAAGTGGCGTGCACGCTCGCTGTAACCTCTCCAAACGAGGTTGCAGCGCCGAACCTGGGCGCCAGCTCGCTGTAACCTCTCCAAACGAGGTTGCAGCGCCGAACCCCCGCGCCAGCTCGCTGTAACCTCGCCAAACGAGGCTACAGCGCCGAACCCCCGCGCCAGCTCGCTGTAACCTCGCCGAACGAGGCTACAGCGTCGAACCCCCGCGCCAGCTCGCTGTAACCTCGCCAAACGAGGCTACAGCGCCGAACCCGAGCGCCAGCTCGCTGTAACCTCGCCAAACGAGGCTACAGCGTCGAACCCCCGCGCCAGCTCGCTGTAACCTCGCCAAACGAGGCTACAGCGTCGAACCCCCGCGCCAGCTCGCTGTAACCTCGCCAAACGAGGCTACAGCGCCGAACCTGGGCGCAAACTCGCTGTAACCTCGCCAAACGAGGCTACAGCATCGAACCCGAGCGCCAGCTCGCTGTAACCTCGCCGAACGAGGCTACAGCGCCGAACCTGGGCGCAAACTCGCTGTAACCTCGCCAAACGAGGCTACAGCATCGAACCTGAGCGCCAGCTCGCTGTAACCTCGCCGAACGAGGCTACAGCACCGAACCCCCGCGCCATCTAGCTGTAACCTCGCCAAACGAGGCTACAGCGTCGAACCCCCGCGCCATCTACCTGTAACCTCGCCAAACGAGGCTACAGCGCGGCAACAGGTGAGCGGAGTAAGTGTAACCGTGGAAATCGAGGTTGCAGCGAGGCAACGCCGTTGCGCTTTCATTTCTCGATTTCGCCCCAAAATCGCCTATTTCACTCTATGTTCCCTCCAATTTACATGCTCCCCACACACTTTGCTAACAGATGTCTCATATTCGCCGAATCGTTGTGGAAAAAACATGCTTTTATAACATTCAGTAAAGAGAAGATCACATATTTCATTGGTATCTTTAGCTTATCAACTAATGAATCGAAAGTGATGAACCGAAAGGGGCAATCACCATGAAAGAGCGTGATTATCGATGACTTTAATCGAGTTTTACAAAAATCTAATCGTCGAGGCGTTCCAAAAGTTCGAGCCGGTGTGGCAAGAAGATCTTAAGTATGGGCTCGGTTTTAGATGGATCAAGCGCAACTATCCGCAAAAAGAGCAATTTCAAATTACGGATTTGATGTCCGAGCCTCCCGTACTCATGTACTCGATCGTGCTTCCGGAGCCGTACTTGCATACGACGATCTACGAAGAAATCAAAAATTATAAGTCGCAGTACGAATTAACGTTAGCCATCTTGGATCGCAAGCTCTGGTTGAACGCAACGATCTCTACGGCCAACCTGCAAGATTCCATCATGGGCTTCATTAACCAGGCGCGCAGCCAATTGATGAATATCGTCGATTGCACGATCGCGCTCCAGGACGACATCCAGTCATCGGCAATCGGCGAGTCAATACACTAATCGAAAAACAGGGAGCGATAATTAATGAAACTTTCTATCCGCGCTAAACTATTGGGCAGCTTCACGATCATACTCGCATTGCTTGTAACCGTAGGCATTACGGCGGTCATGCAAATGAAATCGCTTAATACGTCCGTCAAAGTCGTCCAGAACAACTGGTTGCCGAGCATTAACAAGTTGTCGGAGATGCGCAGCGACTATAGCGGCCTCACGGGGTCTATTCTGGCCATGGCGATCACGCCGGACATGGAAAAGAAAGCTAACTATGAGAAGTCGCTTGCCGATACGATCGCAAAGTTCAATACGGCGCTTGTAGATTACGAGAAGTTAGTTCTACCCGAGGAAAGAGTGTACTTTGATGCGGTTAAAACAAACTCAGCAACGCTCTTCGATCAGCTCTCGGTTATCGAAAGCGCGATTAACGAAGGCAAGTCCAACCCGGAAATTTTAGCGTTGCTGACTACGGCAAGTCCGCTTGTGCAAGAAGGCAAAACGAAATTAAACGAATGGATTCAATTTAACGTCGACGGATCGGCAGGCGAAGTCAAACACGCCAACGACTCGAATACGAGAGGCGTCACGATCATTATCGTACTTAGCGTGATCGCAGTACTCGCCGGTCTAGCGCTCGCAATCGTTATCTCGGAGAAAATACGCCGAGGCGTGCAATCGGTACTTAACGTCGCGACGAAAGCGGCGAATGGAGATTTGCGAGAAATCGCGACGGCTCGCAGCAAAGACGAGATCGGCGTGCTGGCGACTTCCTTCAACGGTATGATGGATAATTTGCGCAAGCTGATCGGTCAGACGCTCGATTCCGCCCAAAGCGTAGCGGCGGCCGCGCAAGAAATTTCGGCTACGACCGAGGAGATCGCCAAGGGCAGCACCGGCCAAGCGGAAGCCGCGCAGACGATCAGCGAGCTCGTGCAAGAGATGACCCGCGCGGTGAACGCGGTAGCCGACAACGCGGAATCGGTGGCAACGCTATCCGATCGGACGCGTCGCGGCGCCGAAGAAGGCGGAGCAGCCGTACTAGCTTCGATTAAAGGCATGGAACGGTTGTCCAAGCAAATGCATCTGTTAGAGCAAGATTCCGAGAAAATCGGTCAAATTATCGAAGTCATCGACGAAATCGCCGAACAGACGAACCTGCTCGCCTTGAACGCGGCGATCGAAGCGGCTAGAGCTGGCGAGCAAGGGCGCGGATTCGCAGTCGTCGCCGACGAAGTTCGCAAGCTGGCGGAGCGCAGCGGAGAAGCTACCAAGCAAATCGCGACGATTATTAAAGGCATGCAAAACAATACGGATCATAGCGTGAAGGCAGTGGAAGAAGCATCCGAGCTGTCGGCGAAGACGGGAGCCACGTTCGACAATATCGTTCGCATGGTAGGCGAGACTGCGACGCAAGTCGCCGAGATCGCGGCAGCCAGCGAAGAACAAGCGGTTCAATCCGAGGAAGTGCTGCGCGCCATCGAGACGATCGCGGCGGCCAGCGAACAATCGGCCGCGGCCGCGGAAGAGACGGCAAGCTCCTCGCACGCGCTGGCCCAATTGTCGGACGAGCTGAATCAGAACGTAACTATCTTCAAGGTGTGAGGAGCAACATCAAATGAGCGATCATATCGTCATCGGTCTTAACGAAATGAAATACGGTCTTGCGATCGCCGAGATTCAAGAGATTATTAAAATACTGCCGATTACGGATATTCCTAACGTGCCGCATTACATCGAAGGCGTCATCAATTTGCGGGGAACGATCGTGCCGGTGATCGGACTACGGGCGAGATTTCAACTGCCGGCACGCGAGGCGGATGCTTCCAGTCGAATCGTTATCGTGAATACGGCTGCGGCCGAAGAGGCAATCGGATTGCTCGTGGACAACGTAATGCAAGTCGTACCTTTCGAGGAAGTGCTGCCCGCACCGGACGGCGTAGGCGGAGGAGATCAATCTTACGTTAAAGGCATCGGCAAACTGGACGGCCAGCTCATTAGTTTGCTCGACTTAAGCAAAGTGTTAGGGATGGGAGAGAACGGACAATGAACGATTCATTCGCCTCGGCGTACCTAAGCGTGTTTTTGGACGAGCTGGAAGAGCAACTGCAAGTCTTGGACCATTCCATTCTCGAGCTCGAGGACGGCGGCAATTTGCCGGAGACGCTTCAGACGATATTCCGTGCGGCGCATACGCTTAAGGGCTCGACCGCAGCGATGGGCTTTAACAAGATGAAAGACGTTACGCACAAAGTAGAAAGCGTGTTCGATCTCCTTCGAAACGGGCGTCTTACGGTTAACGCGACGCTCATCGACACTTTGTTCCAGTGCATCGATTATTTGAAAAGCCAGAGGGAGCTACTGCGGCAAGGCAATTACGAGGAACAGCCGAACGACAAGCTGATTCAGCTATTGGGCGAATGCTTGAACGGTCCGTCGGAAGCGGTATCGGAAGCAGCTCCGGCCGCTGCCGAACCGGCGCCAGCTGCGGAAGCGGCCTCTGGTGAGTCGTTCGTGCCGAACGTGGAACCGGGAACCGTGTACCGCTTAGTGGAAGTCAAGCTGGCGGAACAAGCGGACATGCCGATCGTCAAAGCGATGGTCGTGCATCGGAATTTGAGCGAGCTAGGCGAAATCGTAGGCGTGTTCCCTTCGATGGATGATTGGGAGGAAGAAGCGCTGTTGCTTGCCGGACCGATCACGTATGCGGTAGTGACCGAGCACGATAGCGAAGCGATCGTAGCGAATTTGCTGCAAATTTCCCAAGTGGCTGAAGTTCGCATCGTTGCCGGAGCCGAAGTCGTAAGGCTGGAATCGCAGCCGATCGTTGCTGCGGATTCGGAAGACGTACTATCCGACGCCAAAACGGCGGAAGCCGGCGCCAAGCCTGGCAAAGACGCCAAAGTGCAAATTCAGCAGACCGTTCGCGTAGACATTAACCGGTTAGAGCACCTGCTCAACCTTGTCGGCGAGCTCATTATCGACAATACCCGTCTGCAGGACGTCAAACGTAAATTCGGAGAACGCTTCAAGCAAGAGCCTGAGAACGCGCTGCTAAGCGACGTGACTGATCATCTGAGCCGTGTCGTGTCCGAGCTGCAGGACGGCATGATGAAAACCCGTATGATGCCGATCGAGCAGCTGTTCAATCGGTTCCCGCGCATGGTTCGCGATCTTGCGCAACAAGCGGGCAAAGAGATTACGTTGTCTATCGAGGGCAAGGAAACGGAGCTCGATCGGACGCTTATCGAGGAAATCAGCGACCCGATTATCCATATTTTGCGCAATTCGGCAGATCACGGTCTGGAAACGCCGGAGGAGCGGGAAAAGCTCGGCAAAAGTCGCAAAGGCAACATTATGCTTCAAGCGAGCCACCAAGAGAACGCGATCGTCATTAAAATCGCGGACGACGGCCGCGGGATCGACGCGAACAAGATCAAGCGCAAATCGATTCAAAACGGATACGTGACGCAAGAGGAAGCCGACAGAATGTCGGACAAAGAGCTGATCGCGCTAATCTTCCGTTCGGGCGTATCTACGGCGGAGCAAGTGACGGAATTGTCCGGTCGCGGCGTCGGTATGGACATCGTCCGCGCTCATATCGAGAAGCTGAACGGGATCGTCGATATCGATACATCGCTGGGAGAAGGCACCGTATTCACGATCAAGCTGCCTCTCACGCTGGCCATTACAAGATCGTTGCTAGTCGAGCTGGGTAAACATCGCTTCGCGATTCCGCTCGTGAACGTGCTGGAAACGTTCCGTCTAAGCTCGGGCGATATACAGAACGTGCACGGACGCGAAGTATGCGTCGTACGCGGCAGCATTCTGCCTCTCGTCCGCATGCATCGCGCGTTCGGAACGACGGAGAACGGCGCGGGAGATCGCGGTTATGCCGTCATGATCGGTATCGCGGACAAACGCGTCTGCCTATATGTCGATCGTCTGATCGCGAATCAGGAGATCGTCATGAAATCGCTAGGCACGTATTTGGGACAGGTGCCTTACGTATCCGGCTCCACGATAATGGGTGACGGAAGCATTGCTCTCATACTCGACGTCAACGCCGTCATTCGCGAAGCGGGCACGATCGTGGCGCAGTCACGCGAGACGGAAGACAAGCATATCGCCAGCTTGAACAAGCTAGTTATGTTCCAACTGGAGCAAGAGCATTACGCGCTCGATATCGGACGAGTGAAAGAAATCATTAAAGTGCCTTCGATCTTGCGAGTAGCGAACGCTCCGAGAGAAGTGCTCGGCTTGATTAACCTGAGGGGCTCGCTGCTTCCGGTCATGGACGTTCGTCCTTGCCTCGGATTGCCTCAAGCGGTGCATAACGAGGCGTCCCGCATCTTGATCATGAACGAGGCAGGCCGCGATGTCGGAGTTCTCGTCGACGAAGTGACGGAAGTATTCAATATTCATGCCAACGCGATCGAGCCTGCCCCGGATCATATCGCGAACGTGTCGCAGCACTATATTCGCGGGATTTGCAAGCAGAAGGACCGCTTGGTCATCCTGCTTAAGATGGACGAACTGATCGGAAAATACGAGCTTGAAGCCCTGCATGCGTAGGACGAGGCGGTGATCGGATTTGGATAAAAAGCGGGTATTGGTCGTCGACGACTCCGCCGTAATGCGCCGGATGGTATCCGTATTATTGGAAGAAGAAGGCGGTTTCGAAGTCGTTGGCACTGCAGTGAATGGGGTTGACGCGCTGCAAAAGGTCGGTCTGCTGCTCCCCGATCTCGTAACGATGGACATCGAAATGCCGGAGATGGACGGGTTGACCGCGTTAGGCCAACTCATGGAGATCGATGCGCTCCCCGTCATCGTGCTAAGCACGCACGCGCACGAAGGCTCGATGTATGCGATTAGGGCGCTTGAGTTGGGCGCGGTCGATTTCTTCCACAAAGACAAGCTTTTGCAGCACCCGCGCAATCGGCATGCGGAGGAAGAATTTCTGTTGCGTTGCCAAGCCGCATTGACGAGCCGCCCGTTATTGCGGCGAGGACTCGAGGCCGGCCATAAAGTGAAGCTTATTAAAGAGCTGCTCGAGATGATTGCCGGCATGCTTCAGGAAGAGTCGTGCGCCGCGTCTGCCATTTCCGGATGGCGGAGCGCCTTGGGACTTAACGGGTTGTATTTGAAGCTGCGTCGCGAAGGAGGACGATTCGTCGTTGTCGACGGCGAAGGCTCGATGCTGCGGAAGCTTGGCTATCAAACCGACATTCTGGTGAACAGGGAAATCGAAGAGCTGTTCCCGGTGGAGCACATACACGAATGGCTATCGCATTGCGAAAGGGCATGGAACGGGGAAGCCTCCGTAAGCTACGATAAGGATTGGAAAAGCCTGTCGGTCATGACGGTGTTTCGTCCGATCAGGCGCGAGGGGGAAGTCGTGGAAGTCATCGCTCTATCGGTGGATACGTCGGAGCAAAGACGGCTTGAAGCGCGGATGCACGATATGGCGAACCATGATCTTCTGACGGGGTTGCCGAACAGGCGATACCTTGTGAGCCGGCTTGGGCGCGCCGTGCAAGAGATGAACGGATTCGCGGTGCTCAGCGTCAACTTGGATCATCTTAAGTTAGCGGTCGACACGCTTGGGCAAGAGATCGGCGATCAGCTGCTGCAGCTGATCGCCAGAAGATTGCGGAGCAGCGCCATCGGCCAGGTTAACGTATTCCGTTCCAGCGGCAATCAATTCCTATGTTTGCTGCCGAATGCCTCGCGAGAGGATGCGAGCGTGTTCGCGGATAAAATCATCGAAGCGATCCGCCAGCCGATTCGTCTTGGCGGGCACGACGTCTATTTGTCCGCTAGCGTAGGGGTAAGCTTGTATCCGCAGGATCATGCCGATGCCGAGCATCTGATTCGGTACGCGGAGATCGCCAAGGATCAAGCCGAGCTGCAGGGAGGCGACAATTGTCAATTTTACGATCCGCGCTATCAAAGATTGATTCAACGCAGAATGGAGATCGAATTCCATCTGCGCAAAGCGCTGGAGAACAACGAGTTGCTGCTGCAGTATCAGCCGGAGATGTGCATAACCGACCATAGGATCGTCGGTTTTGAAAGTTTAGTTCGATGGAACAGTCCGAAGCTCGGGCTAGTGTCGCCGGCCGAATTCATCCCGGTCGCGGAAGAGACAGGGTTGATCTATCAACTCGGAGAATGGGTGCTTCGCGAAGCTTGCAGGCAGAACAGAAAGTGGCAGGATGCCGGCATATCCGGGTTGTTCGTAGCGGTCAATTTGTCTTCGAGGCAATTTTACGATCAGAAGCTAGCGGACAAGGTCGGCGCGATTTTGCAAGAAACCGGCTTGTCCCCGAAAGGCTTGGAGCTTGAAATTACCGAAAGCATGACGATGAACAGGCAAAGCGCGACGCCGACCCTGCAGACTCTGAGACAGCTTGGCCTGTCGGTGGCGCTCGACGACTTCGGTACCGGATACAGCTCGCTCGCTTACTTGAAAGAGCTTCAGATCGACAAGCTGAAAATAGACAGGTCCTTCGTATCGGAAATTACCAAAAGCACAATCGACGCTTCGATCGTGAATACGATAATTACGCTCTGCAAAGATTTGAAACTGTGCGTGACGGCAGAAGGCGTAGAATCGGAGGAAGAGCTCCTTCTTCTAAGCCAACTGGGATGTAATATCGCGCAAGGCTTCTTGCTCAGCAAGCCGATCGACGCGGATCAAGTTCCTGGTTTCTTGAAGCGGTTCAGCGACGGATCAGTCGCTTCAATAAGCTGAACAGTTCGATCGGATCGAACGGTTTCGTAATATAGGCGGCCATACCCACGTCTAGCACTTGCTCTTGCACGCCTTTCATCGCGTCGGCTGTCATCGCGACGATCGGCGTTTGTTTGGCTTCGGGGAGTTGCTTGATGCTGCGCGTCGCCGTTATGCCGTCCATGACCGGCATGTGCAGATCCATCAGGATCACGTCGTAACGATGTAATCCGGCAAGCTTAACGGCTTCGATGCCGTTCTCGGCAACGTCAACCTGCACGCCCATTTCTTTCAGAATCTCCGAGGCGACAAGCTGATTGATTTCGTTATCTTCCGCGAGCAGGACGCGGGCGCCATGCAATTCGGTGAACTTATCGGATTGCTCGATCCGCTTCGTCGCGGCATGTTGCGGGTAAAATTGCTGCTTGAATAGTCCGACAAGCTCGTTATACAGCTGGGAATGGCTGATTGGATAGTGAAGCAGCTTCTCGATGGCAGGCGATTGTACGCCCGTCAAGTAGCCCGACTCGTGAGTGGCGGTCATGAGCACGATGACTTGAACGGTTGCGAAGGATTCGGCCTTTAATTTCTCCGCAAGTCGAACCGCGTCTGTATTCCGAAGCTTCCAATCGATGATAGCGAGCTCGAAATTGCGATTGCGGCGGAGCAAGTCGAGCGCTTCCTTTTCATTTTCGGCCGTGTACACGGTGCAATGGAATTGCTCTAGCTGGCTCTTCAGAACGAGGAGCAACTCGGCATTATCGCAGACGAGCAACGCGCGCAGCTTCGTTAACGGGGAGCTCGCCGCATTCAATAGGGACGCATCGTTTGCTTTACCGAATCTCGCGGTGAAGGAGAAGCAACTGCCTTGGCCGATCGCGCTCTCGACTTCGATCGTTCCTCCCATGAGCGAAACTAAATTTTTGCTGATTACGAGACCGAGTCCGGTGCCTCCGTATTTGCGAGTCGTTGACATATCGGCTTGGGTGAATTCCTGGAAGAGCAGCTTTTGCTGCTCTTCCGTCATTCCGATGCCCGTATCGCGTACGGCGAACGCGAGCGTCAAGCTTTCCGCGTCCTTGCTCGCTACGCGAACCTCGAACGAAATAGACCCGTTGTCGGTAAACTTCACGGCATTGTTGGACAGATTGAGCAAAATTTGATTCAGCCGAATCGGGTCGCCTACGATCATTTGGGGGACTTCGTGGTGAATGTCGTAATTCAGCTTCAGGCCTTTATCATAGGCTTTGAGGCTAATGAGATTCGACACTTGGCTGAATACGTCGTAGAGATCGAACGCGACATGCTCGATGTCGACTTTATTCGCTTCTATCTTGGAGAAATCAAGCACGTCGTTAACGAGCGCGATTAAATTATGGGCGGACATGATCGTACGATCGACGTTCATTCGTTGTTGATCGCTCAGCTGCGACTGCTGAAGCAAATAGCTTAAGCCGATAATGCCGTTCAGCGGCGTGCGGATTTCATGACTCATGTTGGCCAGGAACGAGCTCTTCGCACGATTTGCGGCTTCGGCGGCTTCCTTGGCGTCGGCCAGCATCGCGTTTTTGCTTTCCAGCTCCGCCGTCCGTTCCGCGACCAGCTCTTCGAGATGCTCCCTGTATTGCAATAGCGATTGCTCGTGCATTCTTAGTTCGGTAATGTCGTGTCCGGTACCCGAGATTTGAACGACTTTGCGGTCGGAGTCGAAGATCGGCGATAGCGTAATCTGAAGGGTGTACCGATCGTCCCAGCCCGTACGTAGCGACGTTTCGAAGCTTAGCGATTGTTTGGTCTCAAGCACATGATGGAAACATTCCCACCAAGCTTGCCTTACCGGCAGATCGACGATGAGATCGGGCACCAGCTTGCCTACCAATTCGCTGGTCGAAATCTTCGTCATCTCGGCTAACCTTTGATTGGCTTGCGTAATGATGCCGTCGAGATCGCAGCTATAGATGATGTCGGGAGAGTTTTCTACTAGCGTCCGGTAGCGTTCCTCGCTCTCCTTGAGTTTCCGTACGGTCGAGAGCCGCCTGAACTCGAACGAGATCAAGGAGTAATACAGCGGCACGGCCACGGTATGGAAAATGAGGAAAGTGGCGCCGAGCTCTTTCAAAAAGTAGGTTTTAGTTACCTCGGGAGCGATGAACGTCCACAATAAGGTCTGGACGCCTACGATCAGGCCGAGCAGCCAACCGAAATTATCTAGGAGGGACGGCTTAGTTATTCTCCACCGATAGGCAAATAGGCTAATTAACGTAGTCGTCAAGATCGCGGATACGGGAAACAGCAGCGTTCCGCCCAAATAAATGCGATAGCCGACGACGGCAACCGTCGTAATGCACACGGAGATAGGCCCGCCGACGATGCCCGACAGCAGTACGCTGACCAGTCTCGCATCCGCATGCAAGCCGTGCTCGGTCGTGATAGGCATTTGCATGACGATCAATCCTATGATGGAGAAAGTCACGCCGTAAATGATAGATTGTATGCGTTCTGATCTTATGGCGAATAGAGGATGGAGCCATCTTAATAAGAAAACGAAGGTAACCATAATAGCGCTGTACTGAGCAAAGTAGACTAAGATGTTCAAGCGACTTACCCCCGGCTTTGATTCTATTATTAGATTTATTAGAATCAGCATACTACCGCGGCAGAGCGGCAGGCAAGACAAATTAAACCATTATCCACGTTAATTCGACTTCCATAATATGGGCGCATTGTGACCTGGCAGAAGACAAAAAAAAGAGGAGATGCAGGGGGTTCCCCCGGCATCTCCTCTTGGGCTATAAACGGCTTATTATTTCGCAGCGTCGTACGTTGCGCCGACTGCGTTCCAGTCAACGACGTTCCAGAAAGCGGCGATGTAGTCAGGGCGTTTGTTTTGGTATTTCAGGTAGTAAGCATGCTCCCATACGTCGAGTCCGAGCAAAGGCGTGTCGCCTTCCATGATCGGGCTGTCTTGGTTAGGCAGGCTGTATACTTTGAGGTTGCCGTCTTTGCTAAGCGCGAGCCAAGCCCAGCCGGAGCCGAAACGCGTTGCGCCGGCGGCAGCGAACGTTTCTTTGAATTTATCGAATCCGCCAAGCTCGGCGTCGATCGCGGCAGCTAGCGCGCCGGACGGTTGTCCGCCTCCGCTTGGGCTGATCGTCTTCCAGAACAAGGAGTGGTTCGCGTGGCCTCCGCCATTGTTGCGAACCGCGGTACGGATAGCTTCCGGAACGCTATTCAGATCGGCGATAAGGTCCTCAACGCTCTTGCTCTCCAATTCAGGAGCGGATTTAAGCGCGTTGTTCAGGTTCGTCACGTAAGCATTGTGGTGACGGCCATGGTGGATCTCCATCGTAGCGGTGTCGATGTTCGGTTCGAGCGCGTCGTGCGCATACGGAAGTGCAGGCAATTCATGAGCCATGAGTAAGTACCTCCTAATAATAATTGTTCTAATGTAGCTAACGAACCTTATTATCCCTTATTTCGGAAAGTAAAGCAACGTGTATGTTTGTAAAGTCGGCCCGACGTCGCCAAAGCTTCCGACGTGAATGGGAAGGCCTAGAATGAAGATAGGATCTCCATTATTCGATCGCTTATTCCGTCGAAAAATAGACCTGCCCCAGATATTGGATGAATAAAGCGGTTTCATTGAAATTTCGTAAGTTTCTACAAAAAAATTTAATGTTTTTTTAACAAAAGTGAAGGAATTATCGCGAAATTGTCGTAAGATTAAACTTGCATAAAACACGGCTGTAAAACTTTTTGCCCGAGGAGATTGTACACCATGCAGATTCGTTCTTTCCAATTGTCGGACTATCGGTCCGTTGCGGAGCTTCTAGAGGAAGTGTTGTCTGAGGAATGCTGCGAGGAGACAATGGGCGCTTTCGCCAGACAATTGTCTTGGGACAGCGAGCTCGTTCTCGTCGCGGAGTCGGCCGGATCGATCGCGGGCGTTCTAATCGGAACAATCGACAAGCAAAAAGGATACGTATATCGGATCGCGGTCTACGAGCAATATCGGGGTCAAGGCGTCGGACGAGCCTTGGTGGCGAGCATGAGCAGTCGGTTCCGCCAACGCAAAGTGCAGAAGATGCTAATCGCGGTGGACAAGCACAACGAATATCTGCGTCCATTCTACGAGTCGCTGGGCGTCGGATCGTCGGATTTCGCGCATTTGACGCAGCCGCTATCGATCGTAGCCGGTTAAAGAAGCAGAATAAGAGATTGTCCTTGATAGCATATCTTCGAGCCGTTGCTTTTGGCAGGAAGATATGCTTTTCTTATAGTATCGCGGTAGGACGAGGGGGTCGTAACGCGCGTGAAAACAACCGAAAATCCTTACGAACGGTTCGTGATCAAAAGCTTCAAACATGACGGTTCCCTTCACCGGACGTGGATGGAAAATTGGCAGGTACCGCGCGAATCGTTGCATCCCGAGCATGCCGAGGGACAACCGGCGTGGGTATATTTGAACGATCAGACGACGATTGTCGAGAGCGACGGCAAGACGTGGGTCAGCAAAATTCCCGCGGTATCTTTTTTCTTGCCGAACGAATGGTTCAACGTCGTGGCTTTGCTTGAAGATTCGGGCATTCGATATTACTGCAATCTTGCCTCCCCGCCGTATCGATACGGCGACGTGCTGACGTACATCGATTACGATCTCGACCTCGTCGTGCTTCCGGACGGCTCCGTTCACGAGTTGGATCGGGACGAGTTCGTACGGCACAAGACGGATTACCGTTACGGTGACGAAGTTCTAGATCAGATCGATATCGCATTGGGCAGGCTTCGCGAAACGATTCGCAAACGGTCGTCGCCTTTCGGAGACGACGTCGCCTACCGATATTATGAACAATGGAAGAAACAGACGAACGCATAAGGAGAGAGCTCGCAGCCATGAGTGAGATAAGTCAACAACCGCGGGCTTTGGGCCCCAAGGGGAAGACCCGCACCGAGAAGAGCCCTTATTTGACCGGCTGGAAAAAAGAGCTGTGGGACTGGTCCAAGGCGCTTATCGTCGCATTCGTCATCGTACTTCTGCTTAAAGCATACGTATTTCAGCTTTCCACGGTAAAGCATCAATCCATGCAGCCAACGCTCTATGAGAACGAATGGCTGTTCATTAATAAGATCGCGTACGAATTCGGCGATCCAAAGCGCGGCGACGTCGTCATCCTGAAGGATCCTAGCGAGGATGATACCCGCAAAGAACATCTCGTCAAGCGCATTATCGGGATGCCCGGCGATACGCTCGAAATTCGCAACGGTCAGCTGTATATCAACGGAGAACTGAAAGTCGAGTCGTACACCGACGTGAAAATCGAAGACGGCGATTACGGGCCGGTAACGGTCACCCCGGATCACTACTTCGTCATGGGAGACAACCGGCATTTGAACGGCAGCAAAGACAGCCGCACGTTCAACGAAGTACCGATCTCCATGATTGAAGGGCGAGGCGACTTTATTTTGTGGCCGATTAGTAAGTGGGCTAAGCTGTGAGTCGGCCGGTAACGATGGACGTAGGCTTCTGGCAAGCGTTCAAGGAAGACATGCTCGCGGCGGCCGGGGAGATGGGCATCGACAAGCTGGGCGTTACCACGGCCGATCCTTTCCTGGAGTTGAAGCAAAGATTAGTGCGCCATCGCGAGCTAGGCTTCGAATCGGGCTTCGAAGAGCCGGACCTGGACAAGCGGACGGAGCCGGGTTTGCTGTTGCCCGGCGCGCGCAGCATTATCTCGATTGCCGTCGCCTATCCGTCCAAGCTGAAGGATGCGCCCGTATCCGAGCCGGGCTTGAGGCGGGGGATCCTGTCTCGCTCCGCTTGGGGAGAAGATTACCATCAGGCGCTTAGGCGCAGGATGGTACGACTGTCCGAGTGGATCGTTGCCAGGTTGCCGGACGCCGAGTTATTGTCGATGGTCGATACGGGGGCGTTGTCGGACAGGGCGGTCGCAGAGCGCGCGGGTATCGGATGGAGCGGCAAAAACTGTTCGGTCATTACGCCGGAGCTCGGTTCATGGGTCTATCTCGGCGAGATGATCACTAACTTGCCATTGCCGCCCGATCAATCGCTCGAGGACGGCTGCGGCGACTGCACGCGCTGCATCGACGCTTGTCCAACCGGGGCGCTCGTCGGCCCCGGACAGCTGAACGCGCAACGCTGCATCTCCTATATTACCCAGACCAAAGGATTCGTCGAAGACGAACTGATGCTGAAAATCGGCAACAGGCTGTACGGTTGCGATACGTGCCAAATCGTCTGTCCCGTTAATCGCGGTATAGACGTCCGGCTGCACGAAGAGCTGCTTCCCGATCCGGAAGTCGCCAAGCCGCTTTTGCGGCCGATATTGACGATGGGCAATCGCGAGTTCAAGGAACGGTTCGGCAGCAGCTCGGCGGCTTGGCGGGGAAGGAAACCGATTCAGCGCAACGCGCTTATCGGTCTCGGCAACTTCAAAGACCGGGAGTCCGTGCCGGACGTAGTTCGCGCGCTGAACGATGATCCGCGCCCGGTGCTAAGGGCAACCGCGGCTTGGGCGCTCGGGCGAATCGGCGGAGATGAAGCTAAGCTCGGCTTGGAGCAAGCGAAGCTAGGAGAGCAAGATCCAGACGTACTCGCCGCGATCGATCGCGCATTAACGGCGCAAGCATAGTTACTCGTACATCTAGAATTGACTTCATACGCATAAGGCGGGAGTGAACGACTATGAAATTCGTCGACATCGAGACAGTAGAAGCCGGGCAAATGCTTGGAAGAACGATTTTTTCATCTAACGGTACGGTTTTGTTGTCCGCCGGGGTTCAATTGACGGTATACATGATCAGCACGTTGAAGCGGCTTGGCGTGACGGTCGTCTATCTCGACGATCCTAAATTCCGCGATATTACGCAAGACGAAGTGATTTCCGAAGAGACGAAGCGTATGGTCGTGGGCCAAATGTCCGAGACGTTCGAGGCGCTGCGTTCCGGCAAGCCGTTCAATACGAAGGCGATCAGCCAGTCGGTAGACCAATTGCTCGACGACGTCATGCGCAATCAGAACATGCTTGTCCAGCTCGGTGATATTCGCACGGCGGACAACGCGATGTTCCTTCATGCGATCAACGTCTGTATGATGTCTTCGCTTCTCGGATTGAACATGGGGCTGAACATGCTTCAGTTAAAAGAACTTGCGATCGGCGCGCTGTTGCACGATATCGGCAAGCTAGACGCGCCGGAAGTGGAGGAAGGCCGTACGCACCATACTTGGAGAGGCTTCGAAATGCTGAAGATGAAGCGCGAATACAGTTTGCTCTCCGCCCACGTTGCGTTCCAGCATCATGAGCACGTGGACGGTACGGGCGTTCCGCGCAAGCTGTCCAGCGAAGATATTCATCTTTACGCCAAAATAGTGGCGGTAGCGAATCGCTACGACAACATGATCTTCGGCTCGAACGGAGAACCTCCGATGCAGCCGCACGTAGCTTGCGAACGGCTGAACGCTTTGTCCGGGACGGAACTGGACCATGAAGTGCTCGTTCAATTCATGAGAATCGTATCCGTCTATCCGAACGGGTTTTCCGTCAAGCTGTCCAATCGGCAGACGGGCGTCGTCGTTAGCCAGCATCGCGGCTTGCCCGGAAGACCGGTCGTACGCGTCATAGACAAAGACGGCGAAGTCGCCGTCGGCGCGGCGCAGATCGATCTCGCGCAGCAGACGACGCTGTTTATCGAAGAAGTAATGCAATAGGGACGGCACGATCGCCGTTTGCGCCTGCGCATTGAGCCATGCTATCATAGTACGACAGATTCATAATGACATTGCCTTGGGGGTATTCCTATGTGGTCTTGGTTAATTCCGATTCTTACGTTAATCGTCGGTCTGATCGTCGGTTTTGTAGTCGGCGTGTTCTATTTGCGCTCCCAAATGACGAAGATGCAAAACAATCCCGAAATGCTACAGAAGATGGCGAAGCAAATGGGTTACAATATGAACAGCCAACAGCTGAAGCAAGCGCAACAAATGATGAAAAACCAAGGCGCGGGCGGCAACCAGAAGCCGGCTCCGCCAAGCAATAACAAAAACCATCCGAAGTTCCGCAGATAGGATGGATTGGGGGAATCGCCGTGGCGGGAGCCAAAGATTACGTCAATTCGCAGGTCGGCCGTAACCGCGAACAGATCGAGTTTCATGTCCGCGAAATTTTGAAGCTCGTCGGTGAGAACGTGGAACGGGAAGGTTTGCTAGAGACGCCTGCCCGCGTTACCCGCATGTACGAGGAAATTTTCGCCGGTTACGAGGTTGATCCCCGCGAGGTGTTAGGGGTAACGTTCGACGAGCAGCACGAAGAGCTAGTAATCGTGAAGGATATCGTCTATTACAGCCAATGCGAGCATCATATGGCGCCTTTCTTCGGAAAAGCGCATATCGGATATATTCCAAGCGGCAAGATCGCCGGATTAAGCAAGCTGGCGCGTCTGGTCGAGGCGGTATCGCGTCGTCTGCAAGTGCAGGAGCGGATTACGTCGCAAATCGCGGATATACTGGACGAAGTGCTGCAGGCGCATGGCGTTATGGTCGTCGTGGAAGGCGAGCATCTGTGCATGTGCGCGCGCGGCGTCAAGAAGCCGGGCAGCAAGACGGTCACGTCCGCGGTCAGAGGTCAGTTCCGTCAGAGCTCGGCGCTTCGCGCGGAGTTTCTGGGGCTCATTAAACAATAACAAGATCGAAGAAGGCCGGGGCGCGCATGCCTCGGCTTTTTTTGCGCGACAAATGACCATAAGAAGTAAGCCAAATTGGCTCTCACCCCGCGAAACGTTCTGATTTATGATAAGGGAAGCAAAGTTATCTATCGACCATCCACTGGAGGAATTGATTCCTATGTCTAAAGCTAGCAAACTTCGCCTCGGTCTGATCGGCGCGGGCAATATCGGCAACGTGCATTTGCAAGAGTTCGGCAAGCTGACGGATACGTGCGAATTCGTAGCGATTACGGACGTATACTTGCCGCTTGCGGAGCAAAGAGCGCAGCAATACGGCATCGCGGTCGTATCCCCGTCGCCGGAAGAGCTTATTCGCCGCGAAGACGTGGACGCGGTTATCGTCGCCGTTCCGAACTCGGCGCACGCGTCGCTGACGATCATGGCGCTGGAGCATGGCAAGCACGTGCTCGTCGAGAAGCCGATGGGCCTTGACTCCGAAGCAGCCAAAGAAATCGTTCGCGCTCAGAAGCGGACGGGCAAAACCGTCATGGTCGCGCACCAAATGCGCTGGGAACCGCTCGCGCTTCAAGTGAAAAGCCAAGTCGAGCGCGGCGAGCTAGGTAACATTTATACGGCGAAAACCGGCTGGTACCGTCGCAAAGGCATTCCGGGCTGGGGCACGTGGTTCACGCAGCACGCGCAATCCGGCGGAGGCCCGCTTATCGATATCGGCGTTCATATGCTGGATCTGGCATTCTTCCTTATGGGCGAACCGAAGCCCGTATCGGTATACGGCTCGACGTACGCGGAGTTCGGCCCGCGCAAAAAAGGGATCGGCAGCTGGGGCAAACCGGATTGGAACGGCATCTATGACGTCGAGGACTTGGCGACGGCGATCATCAAGATGGAAGACGGCAGCTCTTTGACGCTGGAAGTAAGCTGGGCGGTTCATATGGATACCGACAGCTCGCCATTCTTGCACCTGATGGGCTCCGACGGCGGCGCCGTATTGCGCGGCAACTCCGGCAAGTTCTTGACCGAGCGCTTCGACCAAACCGTCGATATCGATCTGGCGGCGCCTGCCGATGACGAAGGCGCGCGCGTTCGTCTGAGCCGCCACTTCCTCGAGTGCGTTCGCGAAGGCAAGACGCCTTGGACTTCCGCGGAAACCGGCTTGCGCAGCAACCTGATCATCGACGCGATCTACGAGTCTTCCCGTAGCGGCCGCGAAGTGAAGCTGGACTGGAGTTTGTAACATGCGAACATTCGCATAGAAACGAATAAGTTAGGGCTCTCCCGCAAGGTCGTCGTTGTACGCGACCGCTGGGAGAGCCCTTTTTTATCGGATCAGAACGGATTCCACTGCAGCTTCATCGCTTCATGATGCCTAGCGGCGACATAGGGCCAATTCACGACGTTCCACCAATCTTTCACGTAACCCGCGCGGTCGTTTTGATGCTTCAAGTAATAGGCGTGCTCCCAGACGTCCAGGGGCAGCAGAGGCACGACATCCCACTGGGACAGGTTCTGATGCTTCTCGGCCGTTAGCACTTCCAGACGGTGGCTTCTCGGGCTCCAGACGAGTATCGCCCAGCCGCCACCCTCGACTTTGTTCGCCGCCTCCGTGAATTGCTTTTTGAACGCCTCATAACTGCCGAAGCTGCGCTCGATGTCTTGCAACAGAAACCCGCTAGGCTTGCCCCCGCCCCTAGGGGACATCGATTCCCAGAAGATCGTGTGCAAGTAATGGCCGGCGCCGTTAAAAGCTAGCTCGCGCTCCCAATGCTTCACGAGGTCGAAATCCCCGGTTTTCCTAGCTTCCGCAAGCTTTGTTTCCGCTTTGTTCAAGCCGTCGACATAGCTCTGATGGTGCTTGTCATGGTGAATTCGCATCGTCTTCTCGTCGATCCACGGTTCAAGCGCTTTATAGGAATAGGGCAGAGGAGGGAGCTTATGGCCGCCGATCGGCACTACGTTGCCCGGCAAAGCCTGATCGCTCATATCGCCCATCGGTTCGCCCGGACTCGGCCGCGAGTATGCATCCGCCGGTTCGGGTCCGCCATAGCCTTCGGGAGTGTCCGTCGACGCCTCTTCGTTGCGCGGCAGCATTTTCGGCAAAACACCTTCGGGCAAAGCGCGAATAGCCTCGCTGTTCGCTTGCAGCAAATGCAGGTGCTGGGCGAACACCCGAGATTGATGCAACGTCTCTTGCACTAGCTGAGGCAAGCGGACGCGCCATTCATCGGCGGAATCCACGGGTCGGTTCTTGTCCGAATTTCGGACTTCTTGCTTGGCCAGCTGCACGATTTCCCGCGTCCGGGCAAAAGCGCTCTCCCAATCGCGGAGCAGTTGAACGTAAGGCGGCTCCAGTTCAGGTATGAGCTCGCGAATCGCCGTCGAATGCTCAAGTTCTTGAAGCTTGCTTGCTATAATGTCGTCCAACAAGCGAATCGGCAAGCGATCACCGTAAGTCGGCAACATGAATAAAACCCCTCCTCGTACGCTACGTTAAGGTCGTCTTCTTACCCAACGTATGCACGGGAGAGGGGTTCTTATGCAAGTTATATCGCCGCTAAGGCGCTGGTATTGGCTTTGGTTATGGCTACGGCGTCGACTTCGTCCAGGAACGCGGTCGTGCGCGCGATATATTCCTCGGGATGCGTCCGGAAAATCATCTCGTGAATCGCGCCGGGCACGATCCACAGTTGCGACAACGCGTTCGTCTGGGCGCGTGCGATGTTCTCGGCCAGGTAGGTCGGCGCTTTGTCGTCCGCGGTCCCGTGAATGAGCAGAATAGGGAAATCGTATGCCGTCGTCTGTACTTGCTCGGACGGAATGTCCGCAAGAGAGGCGCCGCTGACTAGCGGGAAAAACCAGCGGATCAGCGAGACGGACGGGTCTTTCGGTACGTTGATCTGCTTGCGCAAATTATAATAGAGCGTATCGTCGTCAGGGAGGAACGTGCTGTCCAAGATCATCGCGTCGACAGGATCCGATTTCAGAGCGGCTTGCAACGCCGTGCCTGCTCCCATCGAGAATCCCCATACGACGAGCTCGTCGCTGCCTTGGGATCTCGCATATTGGATGGCGCCTAGCAATTGCTCCGATTCTATGCGTCCGCCGGTCGCGGGCGTGTGGTGGGTTTTGCTCGCGAAACCGTAGTCAAACATAAGAACGTTATAGTTCCGAGCGTGAAGCAAGGAAGCGAGGTCGTACATCGGCACCCAGGACTCTTCCCGGTTCGTGCCGTAGCCGTGGCTGAGCACGACCGTCTTGCGGCTGTCCGCCGCGGGTATCCACCAGCCGTCGACTAACGAGTTGTCGTCGATGCTAGGGAACGTAACTTCCGAGTAATCGAGATGGATGGCGAGCTTCGGATTGGAAGCTAGCGGAGCGACATAGGGATGGGCAAGCCGATAGGCCGCGTAACCGTGGAGACCTAATATAATGGCAAGCAGTAGACTGAGCAACACTAAAGAAACATTGAACGCGATGCGCCATGCGCGGTGCGCGGGTCTGCTCTTAGTCGGGGCTAACGGTGCCGGTAGCGTTCCGGCGCCGCCGCCGAGAGGTAGTGGCGTAGACAGTGTTGTCATGATCGATCGCCTCTCTTTGCAAGCGCTTGCTTATCTTTGTACCTTCATCCTAGAATGCCTGCGAGGTAGCGTCAATGCGACGCGGACACTTGTAAGCGCCGCGTAATCAAATTGTAATAAAGCGCTTCCAACATTTACGCGACGGACGGATTGCGTTATACTAGGCGTAACAGGGTTTCATACAATGAAACGTAATAAGAGGAGGTTCGATGACGATGGAAGATGACAAAAAGACGGTTAGAGCCGTCGAGCGGGCGCTGGACGTGCTGCTCTGTTTCGCCGCGAGGAGCGAGTGGGGACTAACGGAAATCGCCGGACGGGTCGGCCTTCACAAAAGTACCGTATTCCGGCTGCTAGCGACACTAGAAGCGCGCGGTTTCGTGAAACGGGACGACGCGACGGAGAAATATAAGCTAGGATTGAGCATACTCGAATTGTCGGCCCATCTATCAGGCTCGGACGATCCTTCCGTCGTTTTGTTGCCGGAGATGGAGCGATTGCGTGACGAGCTTAGCGAGACGGTGAGCCTGTATGTGCGGGACCGATCGGAGAGGGTAAGAATTCAAGCGGTGCAAAGCACGCAGGCGATCCGCCGCGTCGCTACGGTCGGCGCGAGGCTGCCGCTGTCCGTCGGCGCGTCGAGCAAGGTGTTGCTCGCCTTCGCGGAACCGGGCGTACGCAGCATCGTCATGTCCGACCCGTCGTGGCCGGCCGGCCTGCATCGCCAAGCGTTCGCCAAGCAGCTCGACGATATCGTGGCATCCGGCTACGCTACGAGCTTCGAGGAGCGCGAACCGGGGGCGGCCGCCGTATCGGCGCCGATCTTCAACCGCTCGGGCAAGCTTGTCGCGGCGTTGTCGGTGTCCGGACCGTCCAACCGGTTGACGCCCGACAGAATGCACGAGCACGCGCCGGCGATCATGGAATCGGCTAGAAGAATGGGCGCGTTGCTGGGATAAAGGAAAAGCGGAGCCGGAGGGCTCCGCTATTTTTTATGCTGATCCGGGTTCGGGTTTGCCGGAAGGCTCTTCAGGAATTTAACGGCGTCCGCCAGAGTAGCGACCTTCACGAGCTTAGGCGAAAGCTTCAGCTTAGCGACCGTCTCCTCGGCAAGTTTCCAGTTGGAGAAATCTCCGGAGTTCGGAACGAGGAAATAATCGGCGTGCTCGCTGTCCGCTGCCATCAGCTTATAGTTGATGCCGCCGATCTGTCCGACCGAGCCATCTGCGGCAATCGTGCCGGTTCCGGCTATTTTATAACCTTTGGTGAGGTCTTCGTCTGTAAGCTGGGCAATAATCTCGAGCGTCATCATGAGCCCAGCGGATGGCCCTCCGATATCGTTGAAATCGAACTTGACCGGATCGGGCGGCGTAACCTTGAGCACCAGGTCGCGTTGGAAGCCAATTCCGGTACGGCCGTCGTCCAGCTTCATGAGCGGGATCGTCGCTTCGAACGTTTTGTCGTCGCCGCGTTTGCCGGACACTTTCACTTTGTCTCCCGGCTTCTTGCCGGATATGTAATTATAAAACGACTCGAAATTAAGCGTCTCTTTGTCATCGATGCGCGTGATGATATCGCCTTCCTGCAAGCCGCTTTCCCGGGCCTTGGAGCCGGGTAGGAAGCTGACGACGATGACCCCTTGCTCTTCCACCTTGATCGTTTTGTTCATCGTCCGGTAGGCGGCTAGCATCGCGTTATTCTCCGAGCTGTCGCGCATCCAGGCCAGCAAGTTGCGATAGGCGTCCATATTCGTTCGGCCGCCGGTAGCCGTCTGCTCGGATTGGATGTCCAGCCTCGGGCTCAGCTTAGCGTAAAGAAGCGAAAATAAGTTCGGCTTGGATCGCGAAGAGACGGTCGTAAATAAAAATTGGCCTTTCTCGTCGAGCTTGTGGCCGGTTTCCACTCGCGAATGGATCGGTTCGGCGGAGCCGGGGCCAGAAATGACGTACGGCCAAGGTTTTAGGTAAGCGAATAAGTAAAGCGCCACCAGCAATAGGATGAGTAGCGGCTTCCAAGATTGGCGGAACGAAAACTTCTGTCTCGAGGTCAACGGGAATCACTCCTAAGTCGTACGAATCGATGGAAGAGGTCGGTATCATTATAACCTATACGAGCGCGATTACGAAAATACGCCGCGCGCAATAAAGCCCTCCCCGCATCCGGGAACGGATACGGGAAGGGCTTCTTTATGCGGTGCGAAGCTTATGCTTGGATTATGCTTGGCCTGCGAGCATTTGACGCAGAACCGTTTGCAGAATACCGCTGTTACGGTAGTAATCTACGTCGACGAGGGAGTCGAGACGAGCGATCGCTTGGAACTCGAAGGACGTGCCGTCCTCGCGTTTAGCGGTAACCGCGATCAATTGACCCGGTTGAACGTCGTTGGACAGACCGTTGAATGAGAACGTCTCGCGTCCCGTGATTCCGAGCGTTTTCCACGATTGGCCCGGTTGGAATTGCAGCGGCAGAACGCCCATTCCGACGAGGTTAGCGCGGTGAATGCGCTCGAAGCTTTCGGCGATGACCGCTTTGACGCCGAGCAGGAACGTGCCTTTAGCCGCCCAGTCGCGGGAGCTTCCGGTGCCGTACTCTTTGCCTGCGATAACGACGAGGTTCGTGCCCGCATCTTGATATTTCATCGACGCGTCGTAGATGGACATCACTTCGTCCGTCGGCAAGTACGTCGTTACGCCGCCTTCGGTGCCTGGAGCCACTTGGTTGCGGATCCGGATGTTGGCGAACGTACCGCGCATCATCACTTCGTGGTGACCGCGACGGGAGCCGTAGGAGTTGAAGTCTTCTCTCTTAACGCCGTGCTCGAGCAAGTATTTGCCGCCCGGGCTGTCGGCTTTGATGTTACCGGCCGGCGAGATATGGTCGGTCGTTACGGAATCGCCCATAAGAGCGAGTACGCGTGCGCCTTCGATATCGGCGATGTCGCCAGGCTGCGGTGCAAGGCCTTGGAAGAACGGCGGGTTAGCGATGTAGGTCGAATTGTCGTCCCACTCGTAAAGCTCGCCTTTCGGAACCGGAATTTCGTTCCATTGTTGGTTCTGCGTAAACACGTTCTCGTATTTCGCGCGGAACATGGCTGGCGTAAGCGAAGCGCCGACCGCTTGTTGAATCTCTTCGTTCGTCGGCCAAATGTCTTTCAAGTACACCGGTTTATCGTCGTTGTCGTAACCGATCGGATCGTTAGCGAGGTCGATATTGACCGTGCCCGCGAGAGCATAAGCGACGACAAGCGGCGGAGAAGCCAAATAGTTCGCTTTAACTTGGGCATGAACGCGTCCTTCGAAGTTACGGTTACCGGAGATTACGGCAGCTACCGTCATATCGTTGTCGGTGATCGCTTGGCTAACTTCGTCCGGCAATGGACCGGAGTTACCGATACAAGTCGCGCAACCGTAGCCGGCGACGTAGAAACCGATTTTCTCGAGGTATGGAAGCAAGCCTGCTTTAACCAAGTAATCGGTAACGACGAGCGAGCCCGGAGTCAGGGAGCTCTTCACGTAGCCCGGTTTTTTCAATCCGCGTTCGACGGCTTTCTTAGCCACTAGACCCGCGCCCACCATAACGCTCGGGTTGGAGGTGTTCGTGCAGCTCGTGATCGCCGCGATTACGACAGCGCCCGTATCCATCGCGCTAGTCGCGCCGTTTTTGTGTTTAATCGATACGGATTGCGCGATTTTGTCGTCGGAAAGTCCGTAGCCGCCTTTTTCGATCGGGGTGCGGATGATTTCGTTAAATTGTTTCTTCATGTCCGTCAGCTCTACGCGGTCTTGCGGACGTTTCGGGCCGGCAAGGCTCGGAACGATCGTCGACAAGTCGAGTTCGAGGATATCGGAGAACACCGGGTCCGGCGTCGCGTCCGTGCGGAACATGTCTTGCGCTTTGTAGTAGTCGGCGACGAGGGCGATTTGATTGTCTTCGCGGCCCGTCAGGCGCAAGTAGTTAAGCGCCTCTTCGTCGATAGGGAAGAAACCGATCGTCGCGCCGTATTCAGGTGCCATGTTAGCGACCGTAGCGCGGTCTGCAAGGCTGATATTGGAAAGACCAGGGCCGAAGAACTCGACAAATTTGCCGACGACACCTTTTTTGCGAAGCATTTGGGTTACGGTAAGCGCGAGGTCGGTAGCCGTAGCGCCTTCCGCGAGCTTGCCCGTCAGCTTGAAGCCGATAACTTCAGGCATGACGAAGTACAGCGGTTGGCCAAGCATGCAAGCTTCGGCTTCGATACCGCCAACGCCCCAACCTACTACGCCGAGACCGTTGATCATCGTCGTATGGGAGTCGGTACCGACCAAGGAGTCCGGATATACTTCGGTTACGCCGTTTTTCGTTTTCGTTGCCGCAACGGATGCCAGGTACTCAAGGTTAACTTGGTGAACGATACCCGTTCCCGGAGGAACCGCGCGGAAGTTATCGAATGCGGTTTGGGCCCAACGAAGGAAACGGTAACGTTCGCCGTTGCGCTCGAATTCGATGTCCGTGTTCGTCTTAAGCGCTTCGGGCGTGCCGAAAGCGTCAACCATGACGGAGTGGTCGATTACGAGGTCGACCGGAACGAGCGGGTTAATCCGGTTAGGATCGCCGCCGGCTTGTTTAACCGTTTCGCGCATCGCGGCTAGGTCGACTACGACCGGAACGCCGGTAAAGTCTTGCAGTACGATCCGGGCAGGAATGAGCGGGATTTCTTTGTCTTCGCGACCGTTAGCCCAGTTGGCCAACTGCTTGACGTGCTCTTGGGTAATTCCACGGCCGTCGTATTGACGGATTGCGGCTTCCAGCAAAACTTTGATCGAGAACGGGAGTTTGGAGATCGGCCCTACGCCTTGTTCCTCCAACGCTTGCAGACGATAGTAGCGGTATGAGTTACCGGACGACTGAAGGTCTGCTTCAACTTGATACGGCAATTTAGACAATTAAACGCGCCTCCTAACTTTGTTTCATACAGTGAAACACGATTTCAAAATTCAACTCTACAGGTTCAAGTATACTCGTTTAAGCATTTTCCGTAAAGACGTAACGCGCCTATTCCATTAGAATACCGCAGGCGACGCCACTTTCATCCCTGGGCATTCAGGCATTGAAAGCCAACGATGGACATAAAATGTACCGACGCCTCTATGTCTTCATCCGGGAGGGAATGAGCGGTGCCTAATCAAACGCCCAGAGCGGCGGAATGGAAAGACGCGTTGTTCCGTTACGTGAATGCCATGAACGAAGCGGTATTGAGCCGGGACTCGGGCGTGCTGAAGCAGATCGCCGACGTCGGGCAGCGGGACCGGCTCGCCAAGCGGATGCGGGTGACGATATTGCGGGAGAAAAAGTCGGGGATCAAGCCGCTGCATAGCGAAATGCGCACGCGGATCGAAAAGCAACGCGTTAACCAAGGGGAAGCCGTGGTTGAAATCGCGTTGCATACCGTGCGTTCCTTCGAACAAAGCGGACAGCCGTGGCAGGAAGAGCGAGTCGACCGGGAGCGGGTCAAATTCGTTCGCGTAGGGCAAAGCTGGCGGGTGGACTCGGTGTTGCCGCTAGTGTCCGAGTCGCATCCTGAAGTCGACGTCGTCGTCGATCCGGAGCCTCGTCATTATCGCGAGGAAGATCCGGACAGAAGAACGGTTATTCCGTCGCTTCCTTATATGAACCCGAATGCCATGTACGGCTTCAAATCGCGCGTATATGCGGGCGCGGTTGCGGGAGGCGACAATGCGTACGAGTACGCGATGCGCGGAACCCCTTACCGTCGGGAGGCGGCCGTCGCTTACGCGGAAAGATGGTGGAACGAGCCTAACAACGCCTACGAAAATTTCGACGTGAATTGCACGAACTACGTCTCCCAATGCATCTTTGCAGGGGGAGCGCCTATGAACTATACTGGGAGAAGAGAATCGGGCTGGTGGTACAAAGGACGTCAGAACAATCTTGAGCTATGGAGCTACAGCTGGGCGGTGGCGAACGCGCTGCAGCACCATCTGACGCAGCCCCGCGTATACGGTTTGCGCGCGGAGGTCGTTCCGAGAGCGGATATGCTCCAATTGGGAGACGTCGTTTGCTACGACTGGGAAGGGAACGGCAGGTTTCAGCACAATACGATCGTTACGGCGTTTACGCCCGAGGGGATGCCCCTAGTCAACGCGAATACGGTGAGCAGCCGTCATCGCTACTGGGATTATCGCGATTCGTACGCTTGGACGGAGAGGACCCAGTACCGTTTCTTCCATATTACTAATGATATTTGACTCGGAGGTCCTTATGGGGAACAAAATTCGCATCGGTCTTGTATACGGCGGACGTTCGGGCGAACACGAAGTTTCGTTGCAAACAGCGTTGGCGGTGTCCAAAGCATTCGATTACGACAAATACGAACTTATTCCATTCTATATTACGGCGAAGGGACAATGGAGATCCGGTCCCGCGCTGTTGGCGGCGCCTTCCGCGGTGGCGGAATTGCAATTCGCGACGGCAGCGGAGAGCGCGGCCGGGGATGATACCGGTGCACTGAGCGGCGGCGGAAGCGTCGGGAACGCGTTGCTGCCGGTGCTTCAAGGCATTACCGAAACCGCGTTGGTTAGTTCGGGTTCGGACGATGCGGGGACGATCGATGTTATGTTCCCGCTCTTGCACGGTACGTTCGGCGAGGACGGCACGATCCAAGGGCTGTTCGAGATGGCCGGACTGCCTTACGTGGGAGCCGGCGTATTGGCGTCGTCGGTCGGCATGGACAAGGTAGCGATGAAGACGATGTTCGCGCAAGCGGGCTTGCCGCAAGTTGGTTATCGTCACTTCATTAAGCATGCGTGGAAGAAAGATCGGGAGAGCGTGATTCGGAACGTAGAGGAGCTCGGTTATCCGTGCTTCGTCAAGCCGGCGAATCTCGGTTCTAGCGTCGGCGTGTCGAAAGCTCGAAATCGCGACGAGCTCGTGTCGGCGGTCGAAGAGGCTTTGCGGTACGACCGCAAAGTTATCGTAGAGGAGTTCGTCGACGCGCGGGAAATCGAAGTCAGCGTGCTCGGCAACGACGAGCCGCGCGCTTCCGTTCCGGGCGAGATTTGCAGCTCCAATGAGTTTTACGACTATAAGGCGAAATACATCGACGGCAAGTCGGTCATGGTCATCCCCGCGGAAATTCCGCCGGAGACGGCGCAAGCGGTTCGGTCGATGGCTATTCGGGCGTTCCAGTCGATCGACAACTCCGGGCTTTGCCGCGCGGACTTCTTCATGCGCCGAAGCGACGGCGAGCTGTTCATTAACGAAGTGAACACGATGCCGGGCTTCACGCCGTTCAGCATGTACCCGCTCATGTGGAAGGAAACCGGCGTTTCCTATCGCGAGCTGCTCGATACGCTCATCCAACTTGCGATCGAGCGCCACGCCGAGCGCCAATCGCTGGAGTACGGCGGGGAATAAGTTGGCTACATCGACGGAGTGGCGCTTAGGCGCTACTCCGTTTGTGTTTTTGCGGCGATGAGCGCAGCCAATAGCAGGCCAAGCCGCAATAGCGGAACGAGGTTCCGCTATCTCGCAAGCCGATAGCTTCGTACGCGCGAAGCGCCGGAAGCCGGCTCAATAATCCCTTTGCCAACCAGCCCATGCAACAGATCGCGGACAAAACGATCGCTTTTCTCAACCAGCTCGCACGCGTCGCCCGTATTGAAAGGTCTAATCGAACGGGTCGCAAGTCGAACGATTTCCCGTTCATATACGTTTAATCCGCTCAATCGCATTGGATCCTCCCCGTACCAACTTTCGACCATTTTACGGAGCGTGCGTTGGCCGTAACCAGGGTCTTCCTTCAACTTGTCGATCGAAAAACGAAGGATATTCCAGTCGGACAAGAGGATCGCGTTCTGTCGCTCCAACCCGCGGGAGAACGAGTCGCGATCCGCGTCGCGCGCATGGATGCCGAAGCTGTCCGACTCCAAGCAGGTCGCTCGAGGCGAGCGGACATATACGAGATCCATAAAATAGTGATTGCCCTCATCGTCGACGAATTCGAACTCCGGCACCAAATGATCGAAATTCCCGAATACCGGCCACCATGCCTGCTGCAACAGCAATTTTTCCCCGTATCCATGTCCTTTCATGAGCCGCCTCAACCTTTCTCCGCTAGCCGCCGCCCGTTGCTCCTTCAGCCAGTAATCATATGCCGTCTCGAATTTACTCACCCGACAACTCCTCCCCAGGACAAAAAATAACCGCCTAACCCCGGGTGCGAGGATAGACGGTGTGCTTCACACGTATGCAAATATTATAGAGCCCGCGTTGCAATTAAGGCAAGCCGGGGATGCAATCTCCGCCCCCGGAACGTTATAATGGTATCATCCAGATTTTCAAGGAGGACGATCCCTGATGGGCTTCCAAACCGAATTCAATTCCGTCTGCAAATTCAAGTCGGACGGCGAGCTGTACGAGTTGCTCGAATACGGCCGCGGCAAAATGGTCAAAAAACATTTCCGCATTTTCCCGACCGGGCAGAAGGTCATAGCATACGCGCCGGACAATACGGCGGTCGCCATCGTGCGCATTCTCGCGTCGATCGCGGAAAGAAATTTTCAAGGCGAAGAAGTGACGCAAGTCGAGATGGAGCTGATCCGTCGGTTGACGCCCGATGAATCCCGCGTTCAAACGGCGCTCGCTTATGAAATGTTTTTCGGCGATAAAGAGCAAGCTTAGTAAGGTAGACGACTAAGCTTGGAGGAAGGCAGCATGATCGTAAGGTTCGGATTCGTCGCTATGTCGGTACAATTAGAAGATGCTTCGCCTTCTCGCACGATGACGATGGCGACGTTCTCCAAGCTCGCGGACCGCGAAGCGGCGTTGCGCCGGCTGGAATTGATCGCGGAGCAAAACTTGCATAACACGCTAAAGCTTCTTAAGCATTGCCGGTACATGGGCGTGAAGCTTTACCGCATGACCTCGAAGATTATTCCTCTAGCCACGCATGAACAGCTGAAAGACTGGGATCCCTACCCTGCGCTCGCGCGGGGCTTCGCGGATGTCGGTTCTTTCGCGCGGGAACACGGCATTCGCGTATCGTTCCACCCGGACCATTTCACCGTGCTTAGCACGCCACGCGAAGAAGTGTATCGCAATTCGATCATCATGCTCGATTACCACGTGCGCATGCTGGAGGCGATGGGGCTCGACGATCGGGCGACGTGCAATATTCATATCGGAGGAAGCTATGGCGACAAGCCGACTTCCGGACAGCGATTTATATCGCAGTTCAACAGCATGGACGATCGCCTGAAGCACCGAATTACGTTGGAAAACGACGATAAAACGTTCACCGCGCTCGAGACGCTGCGAATAAGCGAGCAGGTCGGCGTCCCGATGGTTCTCGATATCCATCATCATGCGGTTAACCCGGGGAACGAGGAAGCGGAGGCGCTGTGGCCCGACATATTGCGCACGTGGGAACGGTCGAGCTGGAACTCCCGCAACGGAGTGACGATGGGCGATCCGCATTGGCTTCCGCCGAAGCTTCACGTCTCAAGCCCGAAGAGCGTCTCCGACCCGCGCGGGCACGCGGACTACGTGGACCCGCAGCCGCTACTGGCTTTCCTGTACGCGATCGCCGGTTCCACCTCCGCTGTGGACGTCATGATCGAAGCGAAGCGCAAAGACGAATCGCTTCTCAAGCTGATGGATGATTTTCGCGAGGCGGAAGCCTCGGGCGCACCTATACGCGTCATTGATGGCGGTAGCGTAGAGGTGCTCAGTTAAGCGTTTACACGAAATGTGGGACAACTGTTGCAATCCCGACTCAAATGCGTTACGTTGGAAAATGCAGGGGCGTTCTACCAGTAAAATGGCGGTCGATCAAGGCTGCCGCTGGCACGGCGCTTCTATTTTCGGCGAGGGGGAAATTGAGCGAATGAGTGGATTGCTGCAAGGGAAAAATATCGTAGTTATGGGCGTCGCGAACGAACGGAGCATTGCCTGGGCCATCGCCCAATCGCTTGCGTCGCAAGGCGCGAGATTGATCTTTACATACGAGAGCGAACGCGTCGAAGAACGCGTGCGCAAGCTGGCGGATACGATACCCGGCTCTCTGACGCTGCTCTGCAACGTGGCCGTCGACGAAGATATCGAAGGCTTGGCTCACCGGCTTCAAGAAGAAGTAGGCATCGTGCACGGACTGGCGCATTGCATCGCGTTCGCGAAAGCGGAAGAGCTGGACGGCATGTACGTCGACACTTCCCGCGCGGGCTTCGCGCTCGCGCACGACATCAGCGTGTACTCGCTTACGGCGGTCGCGCAGCGGCTGCATCCGCTCATGACCGAAGGCGGCAGTATCGTCACGCTAACGTACCTCGGCGCGCAGCGCTCGCTCAAAAACTACAACGTCATGGGTGTCGCCAAAGCCGGACTCGAAGCTTCCGTCCGCTACTTGGCAAGCGATCTCGGACCGCAACAAATTCGCGTCAACGCGATTTCCGCGGGACCTATCCGTACGCTCGCGGCCAAAGGCATCGCGGGTTTCAACACGATCCTCAAGCAAGTCGAGGAGAAAGCTCCGCTTCGTCGCAACACGGAAGCCGCCGAAGTCGGCGACACCGCGCTTTTCCTCATGAGTAACTGGGCACGCGGAATAACGGGCGAAGTACTGTACGTGGATAATGGGTATAATACGGTTGGGATCTAACATCCTGGCACATACAATCCTATAGAGAACCCGATTGGATAAAGTTCTCGAGAACTTTATCCAATCGGGTTATTTTGCGTCGTCTTTATTCGCAATTATATGAATTACATTCCCGAGAAACGGGCGATGGTAAATAATCTTAAATATTAGTATAATTGGTCGTCTAATGTATGCTTATTATAGTATGCAGCTTAAAAGCGGCTAATTATGTTAAATTATCCGACCGGCAGCAACCATAAGGCATGTTTTTCGTATATGCTTAAGGAGAAAGAATGGTTTATTTAATCATGAACTATATGAATAGAGGGATAGTTGATGGATACCAACCTGCAGCCAAATAGCACGATCGGCGGCAAAAGCTATACGGCCGTCGCGATCAATTGCGCGGCGAAAGCCGGGGAATGGATCAAGAGTAAAATAGGCAACTTCACGCAGCTGGATACGAAATATTCAATGCACGATTTGGTGACGGAAGTAGATAAGGGATCGGAAAGGATGATCCGCAACTTGGTCGGGACGCACTTCCCGCACCATGCGTTCCTCGGCGAAGAAGGCGTAGAGCCGGGGCCGGAAGCTGCGGCGAAAGCTATTCGGGATATGGGCGACGAGGAGTATTTGTGGATCGTCGACCCTGTCGACGGCACGACGAACTTCGTGCACGGGTTCCCGTTCTATTCCATCTCGATCGCGTTAGCTCATCGCGGACAGGTTATCGTCGGCGTCGTGTACGATCCGTCCAGGGATGAGTTGTTCGTGGCGGAACGAGGCAAGGGCGCCTATGTCCATGGACGCGCCATGAGAGTGTCGCCGGAGCCTGCGCTTAGCCATAGCTTGATCGCCACCGGATTTCCCGCCGATCATCACGTAGCGTTGCCGGCGAACTTAAGAGAGATCCGGGCGCTCGCGCCCAAGGTGCGCAATTTGCGCTCAGGAGGATCAGCAGCGTTGCATCTCGCGTACGTGGCGGCAGGCAGGCTCAGCGGCTTCTGGGAGCACAATCTGAGCGCATGGGACATCGCGGCAGGCGCGCTCCTCGTTGAGGAAGCGGGAGGGCGCATGTCGGATATGTCCGGAGAGCCTTATCATCTTGGCGTCAGGAACGTGGCAGCGACGAACGGGTCAATCCATGACGAGCTGATAAGCGAGCTCAGAGCCGCCAACGGGTAATCGAACGAACGAAAGAAGCATCCGGAAACCGCGCTAAGCCAGGCGAAGGCTCCGGATGCTTTTTTGTCATGACAGCTGTGGAAGCTTTCCCGTAAGAGGGAAGGCTTCTTTTTTCGCGTTGGGGATGTATACTGTAACTTATCGGTTCAACGGAAGTCCTCATTCATCTTGGATATTGGAGCGTGAAGCGCGATGTGGATCGCGGTAGTGGCATTAGTATTAATCGGAATCGTATCGGCCGTATTCGGAAGCATCGTCGGGCTTGGCGGCGGGGTTATTATCGTGCCCGTCTTGGTGTTGCTCGGCGAGCCGATGCTGGGAGATCCGGTAACTTCGCAAGTTGCGGTGGGGACATCTCTCGCCGTACTCATCTTTACGGCTTTATCGGCTACGTATACTTACCATAAGCAAGGCAAGGTCGATTTTCGCACGGGATGGTTGTTCTTCGCGACGAGCGGCCCGGCGGCGATGGTCGGGGCGCAGCTGACGAACGGAATCAAGCAGGGGCCTTTCCAGTTATCATTCGGCTTGTTCATGTTGGTCATGTTCGGGCTAATGATGGCGAGAGAAAAGCTGAAACCGCTGAACGTCAAATGGGCGATCGAGCGCAAGTTCACCGATGGCGCGGGCAAAGTGCATACGTACGGCTATAACGTGACGCTCGCGTTGATCATCGGATGCGCGGTCGGAATATGCTCGGGGTTGTTCGGGATCGGCGGAGGATCGCTGTTTGTGCCGTTGATGGTACTGTTATTCCGGTTTCCGCCGCACGTGGCGACGGCGACTTCGATGTTCGTTATTTTGCTGTCGTCGTTCCTTGGCAGCGGGGTACATGCTTGGCACGGCAATATCGACTGGGTACTGTTCTCGGCGCTAGCTCCCGGAGCAATCGTCGGCGGACGGATCGGAGCGGTGATCGCCTCCAAGCTTAGCGGCAAACAGCTGCTTTGGCTGCTTAGAACGACTTTGTTGGCGATGGCGATTTACCTTATTATTCAAGGAATTAGGGAAATATAACGAGGCGAAGGGGGCGAGAGTAATGGAGCACGATGACAAAGACAATCAATCAAAAGAGGCGGAAGCGTTGTTAGCCGAGCGGTTGACCGAAGGACAGCAGGGAGTCGGGGCGCCCGAGGTCGAAGCGGTGAAGGTGCTGTCGCCCCGGTGGGAAATTCGCGTTCAGGCCGAGCGGGATCCCGTTGTGGAAGAAACGAAGCTATACAGGGCTATGGCGGACGAAGTCGACGGAAGATATGACGGCAAATTAGACGGCAAATAAGAAAAGGGCAATCCAGCGGCTTCCGCCGGGGATTGCCCTTTTCTTACGTTATTTCGCCGGCAATTGGCCGTACAGCCCGCCGTCCGCGAACAGCGCGGATTGAAGGTCTTCCCAGCCCGTCAAGTTGTCGTCCACCGTAAGCAGCGTAATCTCCGAGAATTGCTCTGCGAACTGCTCGGTTACCGACGCGAACCTAGGGCGATAAAAGTGCTGGGCCGCAAGCGTCTGCGCTTGCTCCGTGAACAAGAAATCGGCGTAGCCGTTCGCTGCTTCGCGGGCGCCTTTGGCATCGGCGTTGGCGTCTACGACGGAGACGATCGGCTCGACCGCGAGCGTCACGGAAGGGACGACGACATCGACCTTGCCTTTTCCCTCGGCGTTGGAGACCCGAAGCGCGTTGCTCTCGGTCGTTACCCAGACGTCGCCTTTATTGTCGTTAAGGAATGCCGTTTCGGCGGAAGCGTCATCCTGCGCGAGTACGGCAACGCGCTCGTGGAAGCTCGTGACGTACGCTTTAGCGGCTTCTTGGTCCTCCGGGGATTGATCCAGCGAGACAGCCCATGGTGCCGCATAATACCAACGGGCATCCGAGTACGTCGCGGGGTTCGCCACGACGACTTGGGCGTCGGATTGAACGAGATCGTCCCATTCCGCGATCGCTTTCGGGTTGCCCGTACGAACGACGAACGCTACGGCCGTCTCGAACGGCGAGCTGTTATAATCGTAACGCTGCTGCCAGCCTTCCCCGATCTTTCCTTTTGCCTGTATAGCATCAATATCGATTCCGACTCCCAAAGTGACGAGGTCCGCTTGAATCGTTCCGTCAATGACCGCTGTTTCTTGAGCGGAGGAGTTCCCCGCCGATTGCTCGACCTCTGCCGACTGTCCCGTGCGTTCTTTCCAATAGGGAACGAACGCGCCGTCGATGGCTTTGAACAGCTCGGCCGTACCGTCCGATACCGCATTAACCAGATGAACGGGCTTAGTATAATCGGACGTCGGAGAGGCTTCTTCCCCGCCCGCCGACTTCGAGTCGTTGCCGCCGGAGCAAGCGGTAACCGTTAGGACCGTAAACGTTAGCAAGCCGGCAAAGATGGAACGCGCGCGTATTTCGCGTAGACGTTGATACATGTAAATTCCCCTTTTCGAAAAATATTTTGTTAATCCGATAGAAATAATTGGATTTATGATAGGAAAATCATAACAGCGAAATAAATTGACTGTCAACGATTAATTCATAGTTGACAACTCGGATTAGTGTGGAATATGATGGAGTCATTCAAATGGATTGCGCCAAAGCGCCGACCGGTACACCGGAGGCCTCGGTTCCAAGATCGCGTTCCCCTTCTATCGGGGCATGCGTCGGAGTCGAGGCCTTTTGCGTACCGCGAGATTACATCCAATACCCAAAGGAGAGTCATTCGCATGAAAAAGCCGATTCGCCTCATCTTGTTCATCGCATTCGCCTTTATCCTATCTTCGACTACCGTGTTCGGAGCCGTAACGAAAAAGACAGAGAAAAAGAGCGTCACCCTGCTTAATGTCTCCTATGATCCGACCCGCGAGCTTTACGTAGCTTACAATGCCGCATTCGCGAAGTACTGGCAGAAGAAAACCGGCCAGACCGTTACGATCAAACAATCGCATGGCGGTTCCGGGGCTCAAGCCCGCTCGGTCATCGACGGTTTGGAAGCCGACGTCGTGACGTTGGCGCTGGAATACGACGTATCCGCGATCGAAGCGAAAGGGCTTATCGCCAAAGGTTGGCAGAAGCGTCTAGCCAACAATAGCGCGCCTTACAAATCGACAATCGTCTTCCTCGTACGCAAAGGGAATCCGAAGAACATCAAAGACTGGAACGATCTCGTTAGATCCGACGTGAGCGTCATTACTCCGAATCCGAAGACGTCCGGCGGCGCGCGTTGGAACTTCCTGGCGGCTTGGGGCTATGCGCTCGAGCATAACGCCAATAGCGAAGCCAAAGCTTCGGACTTCGTGAAGAAGCTGTTCGCTAACGTACCGGTATTGGATACTGGGGCGCGCGGTTCGACGAACACGTTCGTGGAAAAAGGAATCGGCGACGTCTTGATCGCATGGGAGAACGAAGCGTACTTGTCCAAGAAGGAGTACGGCGACAAGTTCGAAATCGTCACCCCTTCGCTGAGCATTTTGGCCGAGCCGACCGTAGCGGTCGTAACGAAGAACGTTAACAAGCACGATACGCGTCAAGTGGCTACCGCTTACCTCGACTATTTGTACACGGAAGAAGGCCAACGGATCGCAGCCAAAAACTTCTACCGTCCGATTAACGCCAAAGTAGCCAAAGAATTCGAGAAAAACTTCCCTAAACTGAATCTCATCACGATCGACAAGTTCGGCGGATGGGATAAGGCGCAAACGAAATTTTTCGCGGACAACGGCGTGTTCGACCAAATTTATATTAAAAAATAATTTCAGAAGACGAGGGGAAATCCACTATGACGACAACGCGTATCCGTTCAACATTCGGCAAAGGAGCTTTATTCGCGGCAGCGGCGCTGACGGCGGTTCAAATCGCCAGCTTCGGCCCGGCAACACAAGCCCACGCGGCTACGCCAACCATCGGCGTTTCCGTCGACGGCATAGCTCAGACTGGTTGGAAAGTAAAGACGATCCAGCAAACCGAATTCGTTCCCGTCAGACTGCTGGCTGCGGCGATCGGTGCCTCCGTCGCGTGGGATGAATCGACAAGCACGGTTTCGCTAACGCAAGGCACCCGCGTCGTCAAGCTGACGAACGGCTCCAAAGCCGCTTCCGTGAACGGAAAACAAACGCAGCTTAAGTTCGCCCCGGTCGAAAAGTCCAACACGCTGTATGTACCTGCGGTAGCCGTCGGCCAGCTGTTCGGCGCCGACGTGGCGGAAGATATCGCAGCTTCCAAGCTCAACATCGTGCCGAAGCTTCACCCTTATGCGGATGGGAACAAGCAAGGTTATCTCAACGTATTCGGAGAAGCGGTCATCGCGGCTAAATACGAAGCGGCGAACGGCTTCAGCGAAGGACTTGCGATCGTTAAACAAGACGGGAAATACGGATACATCAACGCGTTGGGAGAAGCGGTTATTCAACCGCAGTTCGACGAAGCGTACGATTTCTCCGACGGGTTGGCTCTAGTGGATAAAGCAGGCGTCTCCACTTACATTAACGTCAAAGGAGAAACCGTTCTTTCTCCTTCCGGCTACGACGAGCTGTACGATTTCTCCGAAGGGCTCGCTCTCGTAAGAAAAGGAGATTTGTTCGGCTACATCGATCATACGGGCAAAGAAGTCATTCCGGCGCAATTGGAAGACGCGTTCTATTTCTCCGAAGGCGTGGCAGCGGTTCAGATCGAGGGACGATACGGGTACATCGACCGTACGGGGAACGTCGTCATTAAGGCCGTCTATCAGAGCGCTTCCGATTTCGAAGCCGGCTTAGGCTTGGTGCAGTCGGAAGGCGAGAACGGCGAAGGCTCGTTCGGCTTCATCGACCTGAACGGAAAAGCGAGCATCGCGACAGCCTATGCGAAAGCTTTCTCATTCAGCGAAGGAGTGGCCGCGGTAGAGGGAGACGATACGTTCTTCTATGTAAATTCGATAGGCGAGAACGTTCTGCAAACCGCGTATGAGGACGTAGGCAGCTTCCATGAAGGATTGGCCTCGTTCGAGGACAACGGCAGATACGGCTACATCGATCGCAACGGCAAAGTCGTTATCGCCGCGAAGTACGACTCGGCCGGCGATTTCAATAAAGGCTATGCGGTCGTAGAGACCGGCGCGGGATCTTTCCTGATCAATGCTCAGGGCGTAATCGTCGCGGAAGCTCCTTAAGTAACCAATAAAATGAAAAGACCGGCTATCCGGCGGACGATCGCGTCCGCGGGAATAGCCGGTCTTTATTGTTTATATGGCGGCGAAGGCCGATTGCGCGGCGGCAATCGTCTCGTCGATGTCGGCGTCCGTATGCGCGGTCGTCAGGAACCACGCCTCGTACTTGGAAGGAGCAAGGTAAATGCCTTGGTCGAGCATGAGCCGGAAGAAGCGGGCGAATTGCTCGCCGTCCGTATCCTGCGCCTCGTCGTAATTCGTGACCGGATGATCGCAGAAGTGCGTCGAGAACGCGCCCGCGATCCGGTTAATCGTGATCGGAACGCCATTCTTGTCGGCGGCGTTTTGCAACCCGTCGATGAGCCGGATCGCTTGACGCTCCATTTGCTCGTATACGCCTGGCGTTTGAAGCACTTCCAAGCAAGCGATTCCCGCCAGTACCGAAGCCGGGTTGCCGGCCATTGTGCCCGCTTGATAGGCGGGTCCGAGCGGCGCGACTTTCTCCATCACTTCCGCGCGTCCGCCATAAGCGCCGATCGGCAAGCCGCCTCCGATGATTTTGCCTAGCGCGGTCAAGTCCGGCCGAATCGCGTCTTGTTCGGGGAAGGCGGAGAACGTCTGAGCCGAACCGTAGTGGAAGCGAAAGGCGCATATGACTTCGTCATAGATGACGAGCGCACCTGCCATGCGACTTAGCTTGCACAATCCCTCGAGGTAGCCTTCATGCGGCATAACCATGCCGAAGTTGCCGACGATCGGTTCGACCATGACCGCGGCTACTTCATCGCCCCAACGCTCAAGCGCTTGCTTTAAGCCGTCCAAATCGTTAAACGGCACCGTAATGACTTCGCTCGCGATGCTGGCCGGTACGCCCGCGCTATCGGGTATGCCGAGCGTCGAAGGGCCGGAGCCGGCAGCCACTAGCACGAGGTCGGAGTGGCCGTGATAACAACCGGCGAACTTAATGATCTTATTGCGGCCGGTATAGGCTCTGGCGACGCGAATCGTCGTCATGACCGCCTCCGTGCCGGAATTGACGAACCGGACTTTATCCATGGACGGTATAGCCTTCTTCAGCATTTCCGCCAACCGGATTTCGTGCTCGGTCGCCGTACCGTACAGCGTGCCGTTCGTCGCCGCTTGCACGATTGCCTTTGTAACGTGCGGATGAGCATGTCCGGTAATGATGGGGCCGAACGCCGCCAAGTAATCGATGTACTTATTGCCGTCGACGTCCCAGAAATAAGCGCCTTCCCCGCGCTGCATGAAGACGGGCGCCCCGCCGCCCACCGCTTTGAATGATCGGGACGGACTATTCACGCCTCCGACGATATGTTGCTTGGCTTCTTCGTATAGTTGCGCCGATCTGACGCGTTGATGCTGTTGCGACATTGCTTTTATTCTCCTCCCGCGCTGCCCGATGGCGAAGACGACGGCGTCGGCGACGGTGTTGCCGCCGTTACGCTCGTATCTTTGTCCAGCGTCAGTTGCACGAACGCTTTAAGCGCTTCTTTGTCTTTGATGGCGAGCACCGACGATCCTCCAACTTTCTCGTCGGCTAAGAGCTCGTTCGGCGGTGCTTGGACAGAGCCGGCTTGGTGCGATTTGTAGCCGAGTCTCGAGAGCTTCAAAATATCGCCCGACGACATGTTCGTCTCGATATACGGGGTCACTTTGCCCAAAATATCCGGCAGCTTGACCAGATTCCAGCCGGACTGCATTTTGTCGGCGATCGCCTTGAGTAATTCGCGTTGCCGACCTGTACGAGTGAAATCCGATAGTCTGTCGTGGCGGAATCGTGCGTATTGCAGCGCTTTGTCTCCGTCGAGATGCTGGAACCCTTTTTTCAAATTGATATCGTACTTGTGTTCGTCCGCGGAATCCGACCAATGCATGTCCTTCTCCACGTAGAAGTCCACGCCGCCGATCGCGTCCACTAGCTTAATGAATCCTTGGAAATCGACATACACGTAATATTGAATATCGAGGCCGAGCATGTTGCCGATCGTTAGCATCGATAAATTCGGACCGCCAAGCTGTAGCGCCGAATTCGCCCGGTTGTTCTTATAGCCGGGGATATCGACGTACGTATCCCGGAGGACGGAGAAAAGGTGAATCGTCTTAAGCTTCGGATCGATCGACGCGACGAGCATCGAGTCCGACCGCGCGGTTTCGTCTTCCCGAAGTCCGCGTTCGTCTCCGCCCATAAGCAAAATATTGACGCGCTCGGAGCCTTCCCATTCTGGCGGCTTCTCTTCGGCTTTCTCCTCGAACTTCCCGAAACGGGACTCTTCCTTCGATTTGTGAGCGCTGCTAAGCTCGTCGTTGAACCGATATACCCACCATCCGACGAAGCAAAAAGCGATGAACAGCACGCTTAGGAAGCCGAATAGCGTATATCTCCATTTTTTTGACATCTGCTTGTCCCTCTTCGTTGTGCAATGGCCTCGCTTGTTCTATTGGAGGCGTCATTGTATGCTGAATCGAACGTGATGTAAGATAACATCATAGAAATTATAAAGTTTCATGAGCGGGACAAGCAAGTTTCGCCGGGAGGTAGTTATGTTAGCCATCGAAGTGAACGAGCTGAGAAAGCAGTTCAAAGTGCAAAAAAACCGCGAAGGCGTGAAGGGCGCGCTCAAAGATTTGTTCAAGCGCGAGCATACGGAAGTGACCGCGGTCAAAGATATCAGCTTCCAAATTCCGCAAGGCGAAATTTGCGGTTATATCGGGGAGAACGGAGCGGGCAAATCGACGACGATCAAAATGCTGACCGGCATTCTCGTTCCGACGTCGGGCAAGCTGCTCGTTAACGGATACGTACCTTATAAAGACCGGGAGACGTTCGTGCGCGGCATCGGCGTCGTATTCGGACAGCGCAGCCAGCTTTGGTGGGACATTGGCGTAATCGAGTCGTTCCGTCTGCTCCGCAAAGTGTACCGCGTCGGCGAGACGGACTTCCGCCGCCGGCTGGACGAGCTGGTCGAGACGCTTCATTTGCAGGAGCTGCTTAACCGTCCGGTCCGCAAGCTCAGTCTCGGACAGCGCATGCGCTGCGAACTCGTTGCGGCGTTGCTGCATAACCCGTCCATCGTATTCCTGGACGAGCCTACGATCGGTCTCGATATCGTGGTGAAGACGGAAATTCGCGAGTTTTTGAAGCGGATGAACCGCGAACACGGCACGACGATTTTGTTGACGACGCACGATTTGCAAGACATCGAAGCGCTTTGCTCCCGTGTCATTATGCTGGACGACGGACGCATTATTTATGACGGCGGACTGGAAGAGTTGAAGACGCGATGGGGCAAGGGGCGCGAGGTCCAGTTCCAATTCAATGATCCGGTTACGCTGGCGGCGATGAACGGATTGACGAACGGACTGGAAGTTCGCTGGTCGCTAGAAAACGATCAGACCGCCAAAGTGTGGCTTCCTCGCGAAATGAACGTGTCCGAGGTGTTGTCGCGCGTCGTCGGCGCATCGATGGACATTAGCGATATTAAAATTTTCGAGACGAACACCGACGAAATCGTGCGCGAAATTTACCAATCGGGAAGCGCGGACAAGCCTAAAGAAGTAGAAGCAGCCGTGCAAACGCCGGAATCGGAGAAGACGGAAGCGGGGGCGGGCACCCGTGGCTAGCGCCTATCTCGAGCTCGTCCGCATTCGTTTCCTCATGATGCTCGCGTATCGGGTGAACTACTATAGCGGAATTATTATTTACGCGATCAACATCGGCGCGTATTACTTTCTGTGGAAGGCGATCTACGGCGATGCGGATACGCTCGCGGGCTTTACGGTCGCCCAGATGACGACTTACGTGGCGGTATCCTGGATGGCGCGCGCTTTCTACTTCAACAACCTGGACCGGGAAATCTCGAACGATATCCGGGACGGCAGCTTGGCGGTTCAGATGACGCGTCCGTACAACTATTTGCTCGTGAAAATGATGCAAGGGTTCGGCGAAGGCTTGTTCCGGTTCAGCTTGTTCATGATCCCGGGGATGATCGTCGTGTCGCTCATCTTTCCGATTTCGTTCCCGAGCGATCCGATGCGGTACGTCGTATTTTTCATCATGCTTTGGTTCAGCTTCCTCATCAACTCGCAACTGAATATTATGACCGGGTTGTTCGCGTTTTTCGTGGAAAATAACGAAGGCATGATGCGGTTGAAGCGGGTCATGATCGATTTGTTGTCGGGCGTTTTGCTGCCGATTGCCTTCTTCCCGCTGTGGGCGAGATCCGTGCTCGACTGGTTGCCGTTCCCCGCGATCACTTACTTGCCGAGCTCCGTGTTCACGGAACGGTTGAACGGCGCGGAAGTGTGGCAAGCGCTGCTCGTGCAAGTCATTTGGTTCGTCGTGTTAATAGTACCGATAATGGCGATGTGGCGTTCGGCGCGCCGCAGGCTGTTCGTGCAAGGAGGGTGAGCGGATCATGAATTTCACGATGTCATTGTTCCGGGAATATATAGCGAACTATTTGAAAACAAAGCTGACCTACCGCACCGACTTCTGGGTGGAGGTTCTGTCCGACTTGATGTTCAGCGCGATGAACTTGATCTTCATCTTCATCGTGTTCGAGCATACGCCGGCTCTTGGCGACTGGAGCGAGGCGGAAGTCGTCTTCGTGTACGGTTACTTCATGATCGCCTTCGGCGTGTTCAGCACGTTCTTTAACTTGTGGAACTTCAGCGAGCGGTACATCGTCAAGGGCGAGATGGACCGGGTGCTGACCCGTCCCGCGCATTCGCTAACCCAAATCATGCTGGAAAACGTAGACCCGCCGTCGATCGTCGGCGCGTTCGTCGGCTTGGCGATCATGTGCACGGCTTGGGGGACGCTCGATCTGTCGTTCGATTGGTACGATCCGATCATGCTGATCGTAATGGTACTCGGTTCGGTACTCATCTATGCTGGGCTGTATACGACGCTGGCGGCGATCTCGTTCTATTCGGACGCGCCGACAGGCATCGTACCGCTCATGTTCAATATTCAGAACTACGGCCGTTACCCGGTTCAAATTTATAACAAGGGCATTCGCTTCCTGCTCACTTGGCTGCTGCCGTTCGCGTTCGTCGGCGTCTACCCGGCGTCGTTCTTCCTCGACCGGCACCGTGATTTGACGATGTCGCTGCTCACGCCGGTCGTCGGCATCGTCGTCGCGGCGATCGGCCTCGGCGTCTGGAATCGCGGCGTCCGTAGGTACCGCGGCGCGGGGAGTTAGAGGGGAGAGACCCCAATAATCGCGCCGAACGGGAACTTGGAGTAACCTGTTTTAGCGCTACTGCTCACCATAACCGTGTAACTGCGCCTAATAGCAACAATCGCTCTTACCGCGTACTTGGAGTAACCGGGTTTTGCATAGCGGCATTGTATGCCGTTATTGGGCGGAATGTTAGTCATTCTTGCGCGATAACGGCACGCGATGCCGCTAGTTCTGTCCTGAGCGGCGTAATCGCGCGAATACTCGAAATTTTACGGCATCGATTGCCGCTATCACTTGCTCCAACGCTATTCCCTGCGAAATAGCGGCACCGCATGCCGGTCGGGCAATGCGGTGAACGAATAGGATGCGCCGTAAACTCCATGTATCCTCCTTACTCGCAACTACCGCGCACTTGGAGTAACCGGGTTTTGCATAGCGGCATTGTATGCCGTTATTGGGCGGAATGTTAGTCATTCTTGCGCGATAACGGCACGCGATGCCGCTAGTTCTGTCCTGAGCGGCGTAATCGCGCGAATACTTGGAATATTACGGCATCGATTGCCGCTATCACTTGCTCCAACGCTATTCCCTGCGAAATAGCGGTACCGCATGCCGGTCGGGCAATGCGGTGAACGAATAGGATGCGCCGTAAACTCCATGTATCCTCCTTACTCGCAACTACCGCGCACTTGGAGTAACCGGGTTTTGCATAGCGGCATTGTATGCCGTTATTGGGCGGAATGTTAGTCATTCTTGCGCGATAACGGCACGCGATGCCGCTATTTCTGTCCTGAGCGGCGTAATCGCGCGAATACTCGAAATTTTACGGCATCGATTGCCGCTATCTCAGGCTCAGATGCCATCTCTCGCGTAATTGCGGCATCATATGCCGTTATGGCAAATACAGATATGCTGCTTTGCTTGTGAGACGATAGCTGCGAACGCGAACATGCCCGCCCGCGGCTTCGAGAAGCCCAACCGCTAACATGTCGTGCAACAAATCGCGCGCATGCCGATCGCGTATGCCCAATTGCTCACATACTTCTTTTGGCGTAAACGCCCGCTGCAACCGGTGCCCAAGCCGCAAGATCTCACGTTGTTTGAGTGTCAGAGCGATTTGTTCGCCGCCAGCTTGAGTCCCATACAACTTCCCCATCACCTGGAGCACGAACTGCTGGACTTGCTTCGGTCGTTCGCGGATGGCGTCCAAATTTAGTCGGAAGACGGTCCATCCGTCCAGTACGAGTTGGTTTTGACGGTCGCAGTTGTAGTTGTGGGTGCGTCGGGTGACGTTTTTGGCGTGCGAGCTGAAGTCGTCGACTTCCCAGTTAACGCAGTACGGTGGACGCAAATAAGCGAAATCAAGATAGAAGTTGCCGTTCATGTAGCTACGTACCTCGTACTCCGCATGGAGATCGTCGAAGCTGCCGATGGCCGGAAACCACACTTCCTCCAGGAACAGGCGCTCGTTATGCGCATGCCCTTCGACTAAACGACGCAGCGCCTCGCCGGTTAAGCCTCCTTTTTGCTTTTCCAACCATTCTTCATAACGAGTCTCGAACAAATCGATCTCTCCTTTAACGAACGCAAAAACACCGCACCTTCCCGATTCGGGACGATGCGGTGTTCTTCACGCGCCAACTTATAAGGACAGTCTATCGAAGACCGGCCGAAATGTCCATGCAACATTTTCATGCGCGCGTAACGATCATGCCCACGTATCGTTCATGTCCACGCAACCACGCAACCACTCAACGACCAAACGTCCGCATCGTTCCAAACGTCCGCGTCGTTCCCTTTTCCCCGCTGGAATGGTAAGCTGAGTCGTGTAATCGCGACCATCGAAAGGATTAACGCCTATGCCTAGAAAGCCTACACTGGAAGTCGGCAAACGAGCCCCGGACTTCGAGTTGCCCGCCGTCGGCGGAACCAGCGACTCCGATACCGTTAAACTAAGCGAATATCGAGGCCGCAAAGTCGTCATTTTCTTTTATCCGAAAGATTTAACGCCTGCCTGTACGCAGCAATCGTGCGATTTCCGCGATGCGAGTTCAACGCTCGCTAACGAAACCGACACAGTCATTCTCGGCATCAGCACGAACGATCTGAAATCCCACCGCAAATTCGCGGACAAATACGAGTTGCCGTACCCTCTTCTGGCCGATACCGAACACAAAGTATGCGAGCTGTACGGCGTGTGGCAAGAGAAACAACTATACGGCAGAGCTTATATGGGCATCGTACGTTCGACGTTCCTAATCGACGAGAACGGAAAGCTACTGAAAGAGTGGCGCAATATTAAGGTGAAAGGACACGTCGACGAAGTCGTCGCCGCGATCCGGGCGCTGCGTCCCAAGAAGCGCAAACCGTCACCCTCGTTGCCTTGACGCTTGGAAAGCCGCAAAGCTATAATACATTCAATTGATTTCAGGGGGCTCGGTTTAAAAGTGACTACGAATCAGCATGAAATGATCGTCGTACTCGACTTCGGCGGTCAGTACAACCAATTGATTGCCCGCCGTATCCGCGATTTGGGCGTATACAGCGAATTGCTGCCGTTTAACGTCTCGATAGACAAGATCCGAGCATTGCAGCCGAAAGGCATCGTCTTCTCCGGAGGGCCTGCGAGTGTGTACGCGGAAGGAGCGCCTCAAGTCGATCCGGCGATTTACGATTTGGGCATTCCGATCTTCGGCATCTGCTATGGCATGCAGCTGATCACGCACCAACTCGGCGGCAAAGTGGAGCCTGCGCATAAGCGCGAATACGGCAAATCGGACATCGATTTCATCGCAGGCGCGGACCTGGCGAAGAAACTCGACAGCCGTCAGACGGTATGGATGAGCCACGGCGACCACGTTACCAAGCTGCCTGAGGGCTTCCGCGTCGACGCCAGCACGGAGCATGCTCCCGTCGCGGCGATGAGCGATGCGTCCCGTCATTTTTACGCGGTTCAGTTCCATCCGGAAGTTCGCCACTCCGTGCACGGCAACGAAATGATCGGCAACTTCCTGTTCGAAGTGTGCGGTTGCCGCGGCGATTGGACGATGGGTTCGTTCATCGACGATATGGTGGCGGAAATCCGCAACGAAGTCGGCGACAAGAAAGTGCTTTGCGCGCTTTCCGGCGGCGTGGACTCTTCCGTTGTAGCCATCTTGATTCATAAGGCGATCGGCGAACAATTGACCTGTATGTTCATCGACCACGGCTTGCTTCGCAAAGGCGAGGCAGAGAGCGTCATGGAGACGTTCGTCGGCAAGTTCGGAATGAACGTCGTGAAGATCGACGCCAGCGAGCGGTTCCTAGGCAACTTGAGAGGCGTAGAAGATCCGGAGAAAAAACGCAAAATCATCGGTAACGACTTCATCCGCGTCTTCGAGGAAGAGTCCGCCAAGTTCGACGATTTCACGTTCCTCGCGCAAGGCACGCTGTATACGGATATCGTGGAAAGCGGCACGGCAACGGCGCAGACGATCAAGTCGCACCATAACGTCGGCGGCTTGCCGGAAGATATGAAGTTCAAGCTGATCGAGCCGTTGAAGACGCTTTTCAAGGACGAAGTCCGCAAAGTCGGCGCTGAATGCGGCTTGCCGGAAGCAATCGTCATGCGTCAACCGTTCCCGGGCCCGGGTCTCGCGATCCGCGTGCTTGGCGAAGTAACGGAAGAGAAGCTCGAAATCGTTCGCGAATCCGATGCCATTCTGCGCGACGAGATTGCCAAAGCGGGACTTGATCGCGAAATTTGGCAATACTTCACCGCGTTGCCGGGCATGAAGAGTGTGGGCGTCATGGGCGACGGACGTACGTATTCGTACACGGTCGGCCTTCGCGCAGTTACGTCGATCGACGGCATGACCGCGGACTGGGCGCGTATTCCGTTCGACGTGCTCGAGAAGATTTCCAACCGGATCGTCAACGAGGTTCAGAACGTTAACCGCATCGTATACGACATTACGTCCAAGCCCCCTGCGACGATCGAGTGGGAGTAAGGTTGATAAATTCAATACTTCTGGTCCCCGAGAAGCCTTGATACAAAAGGCTTTTCGGGGATGGGAGCATTGAATATTTCCTTAGACCTACGACAATAGAGTTCAAAATTACTCTCTTTTATTTGCGTTGTTTTTAGCAAATTGAAGGGAGTATTTTTTATGACCAAGATCAAGGAATTGATTGATGATTTCAGGTTAAATCAAGAAATCTTGGGAAGGGTAAGGAAGTACGTTGATCTCTGCATGTTTCGGTTGTATCGCTGGGAAAGGTTTATGAGTGATGAGTTAGGCGTTTATGAGGTTGAAGAAGTAACGCAACTTCACATCAAGAAATACATTCAGGAACGTCAACGTGTAGGAAGAGAAGTAAACAGAACGATCAATAACAATTTGGCGACGCTAAAAGTGTTTTTTCAGTATTTAGTGAGCGAAGAGTTCATTGATGAACATAGTAATCCTATGCGAAGGATTAAAAACCTCAAAGAAGCCAAGACAATCATTAGCACCTTCAATGACGATGAAGTGTCGCGGATAATCAATGATCTCAAAGAAGAGACGTATTCCAATGTTCGCGACAAGCTCATTCTTATCATGCTATTTGATACGGGCGTAAGGGTTTCTGAGCTATGTAACATTAAGAACAATGACGTTGCAAGGCGACATATCCTCATTCACGGAAAAGGCTCAAAACAACGTCTAGTGTACATAAGCAACATCATGCGGAAATACATGAGAAAGTACGAGTTGTTGAAACAGGAGAGATTCAAAAAAAGACTACAGGATGAAATAGAGGAATACTACTTCCTAGATCAGTCGGCAGTAAAATTATCTCGCTCCCGGATCAACAAAATCTTAAAAGAACATTGCAATAATGCTGGTGTAAGAAAGGAAATCAGATGCTCGCCCCATGATTGCCGTCATTACTTTGCACAGAAACAATTGAGAAATGGAATCGACATTTATAGTTTGAGTAGGTTAATGGGTCATTTTGATACGCAGATTACATCCAAGTATCTAAGGGGTTTAGAGCAAGAGGAGATTTTACATATTGGACGTTTGCATAGTCCTTTAAACGGTGTGAGGATAGAGCAGGACTCAAAAAAGCCGTCCAAGAGCAAGGTATAACGTGGTTCTGCTTCAAGCCCACTATGCGAATGCCTTTCTCGTGTCTCTGGGTGACATTTTAAGCGGCCTAGGTTCAAGACAGGCAGCTAACATTGTTCTCATCATTAAACCCCATACAATCCAATTTTGGGCGTTTGGGAGCATGGTTTATATTGAGGAGAACTAAAGTCCGTTAATTCGGACTTTTTTTCTTATGATGAAAGTAGCTGTAGAGCCAGTTTGGAGGAATTAAAATGTGTATGTCGAAAATTTGTGGCATGAATGCTACCAAGAGATTACATATTGCAAAGGAGTACATAAATGAAGGGTATACAGTATTCCATTTGGATTGAAGCTGAGCATTGGGCTGAAGGAGAATGGAACATACATGATGATAACACCGATGTAATAGTTACTTTTGAAGATGGTACAAGGTGGATTGCTTCATTTTTTACATACAAGAACATACATACTCTCGCACAAAAGAATCAACAAACTGGGGAGTGTTTGCGGGGGAAGTATTTTTGGGGTAGTGACATGGTACTGGTGGATGAATGTAGTCGTAATCGCATTGAAGAAGTAATTAATCATTTAATACTCAAAGGAGACTTTGAAGTTATATTTGAATGTGTCGAGGATAACATGGGCGAATGAAGGCAGGATTCTATCGCTAAGGGGATTGTTGAGCATGTCGATGCAGAACGTATTGAAGCAAGTCGTAAAAGAAACCATTGCTCCATTGTTTAAGGTAGAGGGGTATAAGAAGCAGGGCAATAACTTTGCTTACATGTGTTCTGATTTCTCTGCGACAGTGAACATTCAGTCATCAAAGTGGAATACAGAAGATGAGGTTGAGTTCTTTTTCAATACTGGAATTTATATAGAGGAATTATTTTTATCAGTTTATCAATATCCAAAACCACCATTCCCAATGGAGGTAAATTCAGTATTACGCATTCGAGGCACAGAACTAACGAACAACGAGAGTTGGTATAGGTTGACTGCCGATACTGACGTTGAACAACTTAAACGAATGATAACAAAAGATGTTACAGAGTATTTACTCCCTCACTTTCGGCAATTTGAAAGTATCAAAGATGTAATCAAAGTAATGGAGTTACGCGAGAAAGATGGGATTTATGAGAATCCCCATTACTTAACGGTACTCTATTGTTCAGTAGGTGAAATGGAAAAAGCACAGGAACGCATGGCAAGAGTATATAGCCAATTGAAGCTAGACTCGCAAAAAGAGTTTGCTAGAGGATTGGCTAACCGAATAGGTCTCAGAATATAACTTGAAGACAAGCAACCACTCCATGTCAGGTGTGGTTGCTTGTCTTCCCGCTTCTGTATCAATAAAATCCTGATTCAATTGAGTGTCATTTTGAAGGAGAATGCCGCAGCTTCAAATTCATTTACAAGCCTTTCAAATTTAGCTACTTTACCATCTAAGGCATCTACCTTGATGTTTAACTTTTGTTCTAGCGAGGAAAATTGTCGCTCTAGAGTAGTGAATCGCTGTTGCATTTTATCCAAAAGCTCCTCATCCATATGGTCACCTGCTTCCTTGGAAACTTAATAAAATGAAAGTTCTATTGATTCCTCTTCCGATATTCTACAAGCAACCGTTCGACCTCTTTTGTGATCTCCACAAGATTTCTTTTCACTTTGCTTTGTCTAACTTCCATTTCGAATTTTCGTCTAGCTATCATCTCTGAAACTTTAGTAGTCCTGAAATAATCCTTTGTTTTGGATGTGCCGAAAAGTTCAATAACGACTTGGATATTGAGATTCCGTCTCAATGCACGTTCAATCTCCCAACCAACAATCTCACCATTAGTTTCTACCTTTTTATTGATTCCAGTTGCCCATCTATCAGACTGAACTTCCATGTAGCAAGCATTAACACGGTTTGTGTAATCTGCCACTGACAAACCATTCTTTTCAGCCAAGTATTTCAAGGCTGCGTTCCATCTATCCGCTGAAATGTTGTATTTTTCACCATATCGTTCGAACAACATAACTGGATTCATTGCATTTTTTGCTGAATTGATTGATATGTGAAATGGAATCATGTTGGGGAATGTTGTTCCACCAAGACCGTATTTCAGAGGGGTGACTCCCCAATCAAGTGGAACAAAGTGGTCTAGGCATAGTTTATCTTTTAACCCAGTCAACGCACATGAATTGTTGAAGTGTTCAAAAATTGAGACTTCCTGTTCTTCCGTCAAGTATCTAGGCAATGACATGAGGTTTGCTCGTCTTCGATCAATGGACGCTTTGTTTCGTTCTTTGGAACAAGACTTACAAACAGCAATTTTACCAAACCGACCTTTTCCTTTGTTGTATTCATCTAAAGGCTTCGCTTGCCTACACTTCGAACATGTTTTATTCACCATCAATTCCTCCTACAACGACAGGTGAGAGTAGTTTACAGTGGAAATTTCAAATTGTGAAATAGGCATGAATGCCAAAGAAAATACCGAAAAAATATGGCTCACCAAGAGAGTAAGAAATCTCTGAGTGAGCCATTACATATCCATGTTTTCAGTTCAAACTGCCGCGCCAACGCTTCGCTTTTGGCTTGTCAACGAGCCGAACGCTTCGCCGTTCGACTCGTAACAGTGTAATCGCCTTTTTTATCACTGCTTTTCTTTAAGGAAATAAAAAAATAATCATGTATTTTATTGATGTTTTATGATGCCATAATGCACTCCACTGCATTGTGGCATCATAGATTCCAGTCACTTGGAGGTTCGTTTGTCACGGCTTCTACGGGAAGAGTTTCGAATTTGTCTGAGTTCAAATACTCCTTAAACAAGTCGCGCATTCTCTTACTTGGAATGTAGATAACTATTGGCTTACCGTCTGTATCACGGATACTACTACGCCAAACCCACTGAATCAACTCTGACAATGCCCAAGTGTCTTCGTCAACTTTAACATCGTACAGTTGAAAGAATCCCTTTTCGATTGGATTCATGAATCTATTGACCAGATATGCTAAGTGGTATTTATTTTTGTGAATGTTTGTCGCTCGTTCTGTCATCGGAATGAATGCCTTCTTGTAACCCTTAGGTGTGAGCCGCTTCTGAATACGTTCATTGTTTCCTTTAACAGTCGTCCACAAAGCTGTGCTGTTGTTTGCCTTACAGTGATTGGTCAGAAAACTAAAAGCGTTCCGTTTAAGTGTTGTAATTAGGTCTTTATTTCTACTATTCTCTAGCCAACTTTTAGACAATGTATTCCGATCGTCACCAATGTCATTAAGCTTGCCTTCGTAGATTGTAATCCGACTACGCAGTTCTTCTTTGTCGTGGACATCTCTTTCGTTGTATGGCACAAGAACATACTTTTGATCGACTTTAGCAACGGACAAATAGCGATACTCTATACCGTGAAGATCGTAATAGTATCGCTGAAACTGACCCTTGAACAAGTAAGTCAGGATGAATACGTCTTTGAACAGCTTGAATATGTCACATGGTAGATTCCACATTAAAGCTGTTTTTTCAGCACATAACATAAGATTATTGCCGATAGCATATTTCTTGAAAATATCGAATTGTGATTCGTGTTCTAGTTGGTCTTGCTTCCATTTGATATAGGTCAAACCTCTATTGTTGAGTTCATATTCAATTAGTCCAAGGGCTACCATTGACTCCAAGTCATCCTTTTTTAGAGGTACTTGTTCAATAACGTTCATAACCTCGTCCAGAATTAGAGTATAGTGATTACTTCGAATTAACTCTCTTGTTTCTGCATTTGCCAGTCTAAACAATGCGTGAGTTGTTGCAATGTCTTTACCTGCTCCTAAGAGGCGATGTAAATCGTCCAGCTTTGTTTCACCTTTTGAGGATAATGGCTCATGGAAGGTACGATATGAAACGCATTTCTGAACTCTGGCTACTTCCTCTAGAAAAGGAGTTACATAGATAAATCGATGATAACCTGTATCATGAGTATTCATGTACTCAATAGCCCACGAAGTCTTTCCATATCCGCAAGGTGCGTCTACTACATTAACGATTGTCATTTCTTCATTTCCCCTTTATGAATTGTTCGATTTTGTGCTTTAGCCTGTCTGAAAGCAACGTCGATTCATTGTGCAGCCAACGACTCAAATGCTCTCTTGATACTCCACATTTAACTGCTATGAATGTAATTGATGTTCCGTATTTCTGTTGGAACGTAGTTATAGCGTGTCGTAGTTCCGAATCATCCATTAAGTTCACCTCCTCACAAAATCGTGATGTTATATGCAAAACAAAAAACTCTCTGAGTTCTCTCAGAGAGTCAGTCATTTTGTATAGTGTTTTGGAACAACGCTGTTATCGCATTTTGGCAGCGTGCAGAGTCGTACATGTGTATCTATGTAGAAATACAGTCGAATCACACACATGCCTTTCGTATCGTGAGAAATTAATATCGAGTTATTGCATGAGAGTGTTATAGCCATTGCATTTGGGGCGTAGATCTTCTTGACTGTAATCCAGCCCCTGTCACGAGTCGCTACCTAGTTATGCTGAGAGAAGATTTCTTTGAGTCGATTCACATGTTTTCTGCCATCAATCTTCAAATAGGTTATTATCAAGTCCTCGTTCTTTTCTAATGTTAATTTTAGCTTCTCGTCTAGTTCAAGCGGGTGCAGCAGTTGAAAATATACCTTCAATAGCAGCATTTCTAAAATAGCGTCAGAAGGGTTACCTTTGCTGAATGGGAAGTAAAGCATGTATTCACCATTCATCTTGACTACACCCAAGCCAAGTTCAGTTGCAAGATCAATATCAATTCTGCCATGAATCTTGAAGAAAGCTTGGTTGTTGTGCTTAGGAAAGGGAGTTTCAGCAATTAAAAGTTGATCTTCGTTTTTGATGGACTCTTTAACACGGTGCAAGAGATTGCTTTTTGTTGTCAGGAGAATCTTGTTGCTACTTGTTCCAAGAAATCCACCTAAAGAGAAAACATCGTAATAATCGTCCATTACTACAAAGGATGCAACTTCAAAATCAATGCCCTTAGTCAAATCGGTTGCAAGAACTATCGAGTCAATATATCTCGATATGCCTGCGTCTTTTTTGTTCATGTAGAATAATTTCCCCATGTCAAATCACTCTCCCAATATGTTTGTTTTTCATATATATCTATTTGGAAGAGTCGGAGAATCACACGGCTTTCGAATCGTCATAAAAATAAAGATTGGATTTCTGTGTGTATGTGTTAACCCTGCTGTCACGGGGGCAATGATCCAACAGTCTGTTAACCTAAGCCCCCTCAATGGCGAATCATTCTCTACTGAACAAATCTAGTGCATCTAAATAACCAATCTCATAACCAGCTTGTGCCTCACATACTCGTAGCCAATTCACAGCATCTTCAAGGTCTAGGAGCAGTGTGAATTGTTCCTCAGGGATTATGTTGGCTACTTTATTGAAGAATGTGTAGAAGGCTTTGTGGGCTTCTGCAACGGCTTGAACATAGCTTGTCCTGTCATTGACAGCGTGAACCTTCCTTTTCATTTCTTCGAGAATTTTCTGTATGTGCAAAGTGAACGCCACCTCCCAATATATACGACTTCATCTTTATGTCCAACATTGAAGAGATATATAGCTATATGGAAGTGTGGAAGAATCAAACAGCATTCGTTTCGGTAGAAATTCAAATCGGGTTGCTGCGTGGGAGTGTTTTATTCGCTGTGATCGGAGTAACGTTCAAGATGGCTGTTAACCAGTTGCTCAAAATTGGGATTTAATCCCTATAGTATCTGTTGTACCCGCATTCTAAGCCTCCATTTCAAAGGGGCATATCCAATAATACTCAAAGGCAGTATTTGTGAACTGACTATTGCATAAATATTAATTGAAAAGAATAGGTTTAAGATTGAAAAAAACTTTGGGAGTGGAATCTATGGTTCAACGTTTTTTTAAGAACGAAGTAGGTTATGAGGATTGGTTCTCAAAGAATCCAGAAGGTCTAGTGTTGAATGTGTACGAGGAGAATGTTACGACTGATAAGCTGCACTTGGCTAACTGTTTTCATCTTAGAGCGGAGGGCGAAGAGGGGCGTCGCACGAACTCTTACGAAAAAGTATGCTCAGACAGTGCTGAGGAGTTAATGGTTGAGGCAACCAGGATTGGCATTAAGCGAAATAAAGTATGGGCTTGGTGTCCGCATTGCAAGAAGAAGTTTGATGAAAAAGCGGCGAGGTTCTTAAAACTCTAAGTACGAGTCATCTCAAAAACGAAGGTTTATGAGTCATTTCCAAGGAACACGGGGAATGACTCTTTTTGTTTGATTGAATCCTTGGATATGTATCAAAACTCATATCAAAATCTATGTATCAAAAAAAAGCGTTTATATGGTATAATTATCCTATATAGAAACTTAAACAGGAGATGATGAAATGGGAGTACGAGTATATGGCTATGCAAGGGTATCAACAGCAGATCAAACGTTAGACATGCAAATCGATGCGTTAAGCAAGTACGGAGTATTCAAAATTTATCAAGAGAAAGCTAGTGGGGCAAAAGATGATCGTGAAGAGTTAACCAAGGTGTTAGACAGATTGGATGAAGGCGACACGCTCGTAGTTTACAAGTTGGACAGGCTCGCCCGTTCTACTATCAAGCTAATTCAAGTGCTTGATGAGATTCAAAAAAAAGGAGCGCACCTAGTTTCTGTAAATGACTCCATTGACACCACGTCTGCTGCTGGAAAGGCTCTGTTTGGGATGCTCGCTGTCTTTGCGGAGTTTGAACGCAACATTATAATTGAACGTACACAGGCAGGATTGAAGGCGGCTAGAGCAAGAGGGCGTAAAGGTGGCAGACCTGTTAGTGACCAGAAGAAGTTGGAACAAGCTATAAAGCTATATAATACAGAGGCACATACTATAAAAGAGATTGAAGATCTTACTGGAGTTAAGAAAGCGACATTATATAGGGCAATAAAAAAACGAAAAGAAGAAGCAATAAGTTGATTCCATTAATGAGCCATAGTTATATTCATCTGAAATAACTATCTTGTACATGTCGAATTAATATATTACTTATATGGCAGATCGAAAGAAAGTGTGATAAAAGTGGATTTTAATTACTTGAATAGATTTTTTACAAAAAAGACTTTGGTGGAAACTTTGTATTCAAAGAATTTTAGTTCTGATTCGTATTTAAGCGAGCTTGAAAAGAATTATCAAACACTGAACGATGAATATAGAAATGAATTTTATTTTAAAAGTATTCTGTTTAACAAATTAGTTTTAGGGAAGTACAGTTTAAATACTTCTGCTGCATTTAGTGAGATCGTGATTGATAATTCCAAAGCTGATTTCATTTTGATAAATCATCATGATGGGTTCGTATATGAAATAAAAACAGATCTGGATAACCTTGATCGGTTAATCTATCAATTAAATGATTATTATAAGGTATTTAGTACAGTATACGTTGTTACAACAGAGAGAAACTACTATCCAGTATATAAACAATTAAAAGAATTATGTCCTTATGTAGGTATCATGGTGCTTACTAAGCGAAAACACTTAAGTGTCAGAAAGAAAGCAATTATTGATAGTAGATCATTAAACCATGAATCACTTTTTAAGTTATTACGAAAAAAAGAATATGAAACAATCTTATTAAAGAAATTCGGCACTTTACCTGTAGCAAAACCGGTATATTACTACAGGGCATCTCTTTTGCAGTTTAGGCAAATTGATGTTATGGAAGCACAAAATTTGGTATTTGAGCAATTGAATGATAGAGTTGAAACGACAGAGATGGGGATGTTGGAAAAATTACCCGAGTCAATTCGATGGTTGGTTTACTCGGGTAAATTTTCCAAACAACAATTATATGAAATATTTGAAAAGTTAAACTAATAAGGGGTGTATATGAATGTACTATCCTATTATCAGAGGCAGACAATACGATTTACTGGCACTTAGAGAACTACAAAGTAGAGGGATATTAAGTAATAAAATTATCCCCGTTATTGAACCAATTAAATTAAGCACCACTTTGATGTCCACAATTAGTATGTTCGTTGAACATAAAAACAGGGTTATTGTAATTACTAATCCTAAAGTGGGTTCATTATTGGGAGAATTAGAGTTATCCACCAGCAAACAAAAATTTGAAGAGATTATGAAACACGAGTATGTTACTGTAGCTCATCATTTTAATAAACACTCAATTAATCAAATAAACGTTTTAATTGAAGAGTATGAAACTCAATTAGAAAATATAGTGATAATTCATTCTGAAAAAAGCCTAGTAAACCTATATAAAGATAAATTTGAGGGAAAAGTTCCTTTGCTAAATTTGATACCTTTAGATAATGCATTTAGGAGACAATTAAATGATAAAAATTTAGTTGGCTTAGACGATAAATTCAACAAATTAACAAGAAACGCGGATTATTTAGAAAATGATAATGAGTTTTTCTCAGAAGAGCATTTATATTTTCAAGATGAAGGCTATATAGGATTCTCGGATTATTCCGTAGTAGGAGAAGAATATAATGAAGGTGGGTTTGCTCCATATGCGGTAGCAATTCATATTGTTTATCCAAATCATGAGAATGCATTAGAAATTAAGCATTTTGTTTCAGATTCTAATAACGATACAAGTGACCCGGCAGGTAAGTTTTCACAAGCACTGGAGAAGTTAATTAGTTGGTTTGAAGAATTTTCAACTGACAGAAGAATGGATACCTTAGCAATGAGAATTTTCAATGAACACTATGATGAAGGAACATACCCTGGACTGCCTACTCTGAAAAAATTATCTATTATGCATCATTTGGAGTTAATAGGTAATCTCTTAGAGGAGGATCGCTAGATGAAATGTTGTGAAAAATGCTTTTTATCTGAGGAGATAAAAAGCATTATTAGAAGCTTGAAGAATATTGGTGACTGTTATTTTTGTAATAGTAGAAATGTATTTGTATATGATCTAATGGAAGATTCAGGACTTGAAGACTTATTTAACGACATACTTAGTATTTTTAAACTTGCAACTGAGTTAGCTGCGTATGATTATTCACAATATAAACTAATAAGTATTAAAGATGAGTTTGAAAAAAACTGGAGTATTTTCAATAATTTCGATAGTGGTAAAATCCACCAGTTCTTAAATGTTCTATTATTGAAAAAATATCCTGATAAGCTACCATTCTTAAGTAATCAAGTTGGTATTTTGGAATGGATGAATGAGCAATATCTCAATGAAAACTCCGTATTAAGAGGAAAATCGTGGAGTGAATTTGTTGAATACATAAAACACGAAAATAGATTCCATTCAAAACACATAAACTATGGAGTGTTGAAAGATTATTTGAAAAGGCTAACTTCAATATTAGAAGATGATACCTTCTTTCGAGCTAGAATTTCAAATAATGAAGAACTACTGCCTGAAAAAATGGGAGCTCCACCAAAACATTTAGCAACTGCTGGACGTGCTAATTCGGAAGGTATTAGTCATCTGTACTTAGCAAGTGATACATCAACAGCTATAAGTGAAATTCGACCTAGTAAAAGTGATACTATATATGTGGGGAAATTTCCTATAAGAAGACAATTAAAAGTAGTAGATTTTCGAATGTTAAGGAAACTTGATGTGTTTGTATTTCAAGACCCTGTCATATATGCAATTAATCTTGAAACTTTTTATCAAATGAACAAAGCTATTTCAAAGCCGGTAAGAAGTGGGGACAGTAAGTTGGATTATTTGCCTACTCAATTTATAGTGGATTTCATTAAAAGCCTCAATGAAACTGAGGAAGCAGGGTACGATGGAATAGTATTTGAAAGTACTTTAAGTACAAGTGGATTTAACTTAATGGTTTTTGATTCAAATATAGTAACATGTAGTCGAGTTGAAAAACGAATTGTTGAATCTTTAAACTATAATCACATTATATACGAGTGATAGTAGATTTTATTGATTTTCCACTATACTGAGAGAGTCCTAATACTAAAGTGGAGTAGTTGAATTTTCTTAATTCACCCGCTACAATTGATATACAAAAACAACGCAATAACTGAATAGTAATAAACTCTATTGTTCGCACCTATTCGCACACCGTAGGCATCCGCGCGGTAACCTCGATCGACGGCATGACCGCCGACTGGGCGAGAATCCCGTTCGACGTGTTGGAGAAGATCTCCAACCGTATCGTCAACGAAGTGAAGAACGTGAACCGGATCGTCTACGACATCACGTCGAAACCGCCTGCTACGATCGAGTGGGAATAAGCGCGATATAGTCAACCGAACAGATACCCGAAAGATGGACACTTTGACAAGAGTGGCAACCATCTTTCGGGTTCTTTTGCGTCTTGGGAGAATTTTGAGAGCGCGGTGGGCTATGCTCCTACGTGGCGGATTTATTCGCATATTTAAGTGGGAGCGTGCATTTATGCAAAAGGGAAAATGGAAACGAACGTTGCTCGTCGGGCTGATCGGGGCGATTGGGCTTAGCGTCTTATTGACCGGGGAAGATCGGCACTCGGCTTCCGCGACGGGTTACTGGGATCAATGGGAGGTTTGGGGCTCTCTAGGGACCGGGGACGGGCAGTTTAATCATCCGTCGGGTATCGCGATCGACTCGGAAGGATACATATACGTAGCGGATTCCGGCAACAATCGCATCCAGAAATTCGATAGCGAGGGCCGGTTTATTCGCAAATGGGCCAAGCCCGGCCCAGGGAAACCAGGGGTGGATCTCAAGAACCCGGCGGATATCGCTTTCGATTCGGCCGGTAACATGTACGTGACGGAGGCCGATGGGAATTGAGTATTTCGGCGCCATAGAGCCATTGAGTTAATGAGTGAGAGCCACCATGTTAATGAAATAGA
>NZ_JBHSNC010000040.1:0-694 GCF_042655785.1 Cohnella yongneupensis | reverse complement strand
ACCTAACCGCATCGCGGCCGCCCTTCGGGCTTAAGGTGGTAGGACGTCGTGAATACAATACGTTATGTGCAATCCCTGTAAGAGCTATTTAAAGATCAAGGGCTTTAATTACCTTTATTTAGCCTTTTAACGAGTTGATCTTACTTTCTAATGCCAGTGAGAAATAGTGTAAATCATATATTTATAGAGATGAGAGAGTCGAATGAAAATGTATGATGTGATTAGAATGACTAAGGACTACCCGGAAGAGAAACTAGTAAAGGGCCAAATTGGAACGATACTTGAGATATACAATGCTGATAATTTTGAGGTTGAGTTTTGTGATGATAATGGATTTACAATATATTTAGGAACATTATCAAAGGAATGGTTTGAGTTATTGGATTGAATTAATCAATTTAAAGCAATATCTAAAAGTAAGTAAGTAATAAGGAAGCTGTTAGTATTTCGAAGATGACAGGGACAGCACATAACACCATATTCACGCTTCGGGCCATTCGGCCCTCGGTCCGGTACGAAGTTAGAAGTGGAATCGGAGATGCATTTCAGCAACGGGGAAGTAGAATCAGCCGGACACATCCGCACCGACTAAGCGCATCGCGCCCGGCGACATTCGTCGCCTTAAGTCGGTGGGACGTCGTGAATACAAGAACGTTATGCGACATAATGGCTACGTTTCAAAGCCTTAACCCAG
>NZ_JBHSNC010000039.1:0-19520 GCF_042655785.1 Cohnella yongneupensis | reverse complement strand
TGAATACCGACGCCAGCTTGTAGCCTAGGCTTTTTTATCTGTCCACTAAATGGGGTCTTGACCAACGTGGAGACTGCGACGTTGTACTGTTGTTTTTACTGCGGCGGATAGGAAAGGTAGATCGGGTAAATGTTCTCCCCTTCGGCGTTGAAAAGCACGATCGTAACTTTGGTTATGTCATGGTCGATCGGAATGCGGTAATCGCCGCCCTCGACCATGGCACTCTTAAACGCCCCCAGGTTATCCTCATAATAGACGGCAATAGTTGACTCCTGCGTATTCGAAACCGCTAGATGAATATGGTCCTTGCCTCGAGCAACCGTACCCACATACACATTCGGAATTCCTTCGGTTACGAAAACGCCAACTTGCGGATCGTCTTCATACAGATAAGGCGCACTGTATAGTTTCAATTCGTTAGGCACTGCATCGCTGCGCAATATCGTTAGCTTGTACATCTTCTGGAACTGCCCGCTTACATCTCTGACGACGACGTCGAATGGATTGTAGCCTGGTTCAAGATTAACGACATAGGATGACCCGCCATCGTAAACAGGCTTAAGCGGTACCGATGACCCGTTAAAGTATAACTCTTTGTAATTCATTCCAGATATATTAATTTGAAGTCTCGAAACGTCGGCATCTACTTTCGCAAAGTAGCTCAAATCGCCGGATCTGCTTGGCGAGCCCAAATAAGCAAATTTATCGTCGTCCACCAATTGAACTTCACCTAATGCCGTCCAGTTCGGGTCCTCGTTACCCTTTACCACGTTTAAAGTATAGTAATCCGAGACAAAACTGCCGGTATAGAACCTGAGCGCATATTGATTTAGGCCAGGGTTCAATCCAGTAATCGTTTGCGAGGTTCCGCTTGCACTCCACGTTGCGATCGGTTGTGCTTCTTCTTCATTGCCGACTTTGCGAAACAGCGTAGCCGAAGTGACTCCTCTGTCCGTTTTGAATTGTAAAGTAGTCGTGAAGGAGTTAACGGCCCCCGAAACTTGTGTGGAGAATGTATTTACATCAACATAGTTCCACTGTAAAGGCGTTAAAGGATCGATTTCCGTTATCGTCGTCCAACCCGTAACATCCCGTGGTATCACCTGGAACGACTCAAGATCAAGATTTAACGTGTACGTCAATTCCGTAACGCCATCGGCAGCGAGGGCTTTGATGTTGTAGTTGTTGGCGCCTACTTCAAGCGAAGCCTCGATATAGCCACCTTCATACGGTACATTGTTGATGCTCACTATCGTAGCACCGGGTACAGTTAATGGAGTAAACCGCATTTTAGAATACTCATTCGGAAGAGGCCACATCATCGATGCTAAGTTGTAATGATCCTGAGCGATTATACTGGTGCCCATAGAAACCCAAAATCCGTCCGGGCTTAAGCGCTCCAAAGCAATTCCGCTCAGCATCGCTCTAACGATTTTTAGCGTGTAAACATTTCGAGTGCCATCCGTCGCCGTTACCGTCACGTCGAACGAATTGGATCCCGCTGCCAACGTCTTAACGCCTGTTCCCGTTACGGTTGCATTCATGAAATCGCTGGCGAACGCGTTAATCGTTATGGACTGCGCTTCCTGAGCAACAACGACCGTGTAGCCATTCGAACTCGGACTTGTACCCGAAGTGAACCCGGAAACCCACTGGCTATCTACCGATAGAGAGTATAACGTTACGTTAAAGCCTGCTCTATATACGGTCAGCGTGTATCTCTTCGTCGTTCCGTCCGCAGCCCGCACTTCCACGGTGATATCCGTACTTGTTCCTGCCGTCAAGTTAATCGCGCCGCTGGCACTGCCGCTGGCTACTGCGGTTTCGTTCACTTTCACCGTCGCCGAGCTATCCGCTACCGTAGGCGTTACGGATAGGCTATTTACATAGTTCCCGACTTCCATCGTAAAATCCGTTTTCCCGCTTACGAACGGCAACGTCCCGTTAGTAACCGCCAGATTGCTCAAGTTCGCATTGCTTGAGAGGGATGAGCTTGGCGTCGGCGACGCACCGTTCAATGCCGCTGCCGCTTCCTTCTCGCGCTGTTGTCTCTCCGCATCATAACGCGCTTTCTCGGATTCGCTTAACTGACGCTCATATTCTTCCTTCGCTTGCTTCTTCTTCAACGCCTCGGCCTCAAGAGCCGCTTGCCGCTTCGCTTTCTTCGCATCTTCTAGCAAGCGAAGCATGTCCGCATCTTTCTTGCGCGCGTCTTCTTCTTTGGCTGCGCGTTCGTCCGCTTGTTTCTTGGCTTCTGCTTCTTTCTGGCGCTGCAGTTCCTGTTGCTTACGTTCAGCGTCGGTCAGTTGAATCGCGTTTTTGCTAAGATCGACTTCAAAGCCGGATTGCGCTTTTACTGCATCAACGATCTGTTTCAACCGTTGTTCGTCGATCAATCCGCTCTCCAACGCTTGATGGGCAATCGCGCCTAACAAATTCTCCGTATTTGATTTGAATCGCGCGAGATCCGCTTCCGTGCCGCCGATTTCCTCCGGCGCGCCGCTATTCTCGTAACGCGCGACATATTGCTCGTTCTCCGCCGTAATATCGGCAGAGGCCAATAGAATCGCTTGGATAATGTCCGCATCGCTCTGTTTTATGAGCGTCTCCAAATCGGTCGAAGCAATCGTAATATCGGATTCTTCGCCCGCTCCTGCCCCCGCGCCCGTAATGAGAGCGTTCTGCGTCGGGTAAACATAGTGCGCGTTGCCGTTCTCTCCCGTCGCCGTCGTCGTGACGACACCCGCCGCTACCATTAATCTCGTCGCGCCCGTATCCGGATTAACGGAAACGAGCAAGTGCGTTCCGCGCACGCCCATGACAGCCGTCGGCGTCTCCAGCGTGAATTTATCGTCGGCACTGGTGATCGACTTGACGTCTACCCAAGCCGAGCCCTTCCACATGCTAACCTTCGTTGTCGTTCCTTTTTTGCTGGACAGCTTCGAGAACGTCAGCGTAGTATCCGACGAGACGGTCATCCGATCGTCCTCGGAGGTGCCGTTCGCGAACTGCAGCACGGCCGATCCGCCTGTGCCAATCGCAAGCACGTCCCCTTCGTTCAAGCTCATCTTGGCGAATGCTGTGAACTCCTTGGATCCGCCCGACTTCTTCACTTTCACCGTGCCCTTAAGCTCCTTGATGACGGCTACCCGCGAAGTCGCCGCGTACGCTTCCTTCGATAGCGAACCCAGCAACGGTACTACCACCAATAAAATAGCCAATAAATAAACAAGTCCTTTGCGCATGAGTCCCGTTCCTCCTAGTTAGCCAACGAAGCAATCGATTCAAGCCGACCGCCTGGTCGACCGGACCAATATATGAAGATCAGCCCACTTTTCTATCATGTTACAGGAAAAAGGTACTAGATTTCGACAACTTTTTTTATTTTCGGCTAAGAAACAAGACATTTGTCCCGCAAGACAAAATAAGCGCGCAAGCTGTTTCCAGCTCGCACGCTTATTTGGTTAAATACGGTATTACTTCTTACCTTTGATCGGCTCGAGCGACGGAACCGCGTGTCCGTATTTCGGATACGTGGACTCCGCGACCGGAGCAGCCCAGTTAACCGCATTAGTGATGACGCGGCGTACGCCTTCGTTGTAATACGTCGGGAACGTCTCGTGACCCGGTCTGAAGTAGAAAATCCGTCCCGCGCCGCGCGTATAGCAGCAACCGCTGCGGAACACTTCTCCGCCTTCGAACCAGCTCACCATGACCAGCTCGTCCGGCTCCGGAATGTCGAAGTGCTCGCCGTACATTTCCTCTTCCGGCAGCTCGATATATTCTCCGATGCCCGCGGCGATCGGATGGCCCGGCTTCACGACCCAAATCCGTTCCTTCTCGTCGGCTTCGCGCCATTTCAAATCGCATGACGTACCCATGAGCTTCTTGAAAATTTTCGAGAAATGGCCGGAATGCAGCACGATTAGCCCCATTCCTTTCAGCACGCGATCGTATACGCGGTTCACGATCTCGTCGCTCACTTCGTCATGCGCGAGGTGTCCCCACCAAGTCAAAACGTCGGTATCGGCCAACACCGCTTCCGTCAAGCCGTGCTCGGGATCGTCCAGCAATGCAAACTTAATTTCGAAATTATCGGTGCCGAGGCCTTCGGCAATCGCCGCATGCATGCCGGCAGGGTATATGCTCGCGACTTTCTCGTTTTTCTTCTCATGCCGGAATTCGTTCCATATCGTGACTTTGATTTTGCGATTGCTCACCTGTGACAGCTCCCTTATCGTCCAAATCTTTAACCTAACTTAGTATAGTCAAAATCGTTCGCGCGCAACAATGGTTCGATGAGTCATTTTATTACGCTATTGTGTCATCGAAATACATTATATACGTATTGATTTTGATATTTCAATACGCTATTCTGTTATAAAGCGAAAACAATTCAGCCAAGGAGCTGACTAGATGTATCCGGAATTGCGCAACGAGCACGTCATCTATCAGAATCCCTTCCTTGCCATTCGGATCTGGCAGATCGACGGAGAATGGCGCCATCGCGTAACGGAAGAGACGAAGCGCCAGCTGGAATTGGACTGGATGCACAAGCGCTTCGTAAAATGGCATTACCATAAAGAAGTCGAGTTTCTGCTCGTGCTAAAGGGAGAGCTTACGGCGTTCTGTCCGGACGAACGGCTCGTCCTGAGGGACGGGGATATCGGATTATTCGGCGCCAACGAACCGCACACCTCGCTGCAGACGGACGCCGAGCTCAGCTATCTCGTCTTCCAAATCGACCTGCATCAATATTGGGACCAAAGCACGCTCGGCAGCATGCGCCACTTCTCCGAAGTGATCCGGCCGCTTAGCGCCTTGAACTATATATACAAGACGAACTCGGAAGTACGCGAGGCAACGGCTGCGTTAATCCAGGATATTCACCAGGAAATGAACGACAAGCAGATCGGATACGAGCTCGCCGTCTCTTCCCGCATCAAGAACATTCTGCTCTTGCTGCTGCGCAACGATACGCAGTTCAAGCTGCATTACAGCGATAACGGTCTGATCGACCGCATGCAACCGGCGCTCGACTATGTCGATAAGCATCTAAGCGACAAGCTGACGGTCGAGACGCTCAGCCGAACGATGAATATGAGCTACACCTACTTCATCAAGCAATTCAAAGCAGCCGTCGGAATGCCGTTCACCGACTACGTCACGTATAAGAGAATTAAAAAAGCCGAGCAGCAAATCCTTACGGGCAACGCCAGCATCGCGGAAATCGCCGAATCCGTCGGCATGACCAATCTCGGGCACTTTTACGATATGTTCCGTCGCATTAACGACTGTACTCCCCGACAATTCAAAGACCGTCTGGACCCTAGCTAACACGGGGACAGGCGGTTTTTTCATGCTTTCAATATATTCCCAAGCGCATCGCTGTAACATTACCGCGTATCTGTCCGTTTATATGATCAGCAAAGCAAAAAAACCGAGAGCCTAGGAAGCCAGGCTCCCGTCAGTTCTCGGTTCTTAATAAAGTAGCAAGTTACTTCTTACAGCACTCTGCGCGCCGTAACATAAGCATTTTTCCAATAGCTCGAGCTTAAGTCGGACAGCGCCACGCCTTTGTTCGTTGCGTTCAGCATATATCCGTTGCCCGCGTAAATTCCTACGTGGCTAATGCCTGAACCGCCGGTGCGGAAGAAAAGAAGATCTCCCACGCTCAGGTAAGCTTTATCGACCTTCTCGCCCATGTAGGCTTGGGACGACGACGTGCGCGGCAACCAAATGCCCATCTCGCCGAAAACGTGCTGTACGTACGACGAGCAATCGAAGGTATCGGTAGTGTCTGGATCCGAACCATATAGATAAGGCGTGCCTATGTAGGTTTTGCCGATGGAAACGAGCGATAGGGATTTTTCTGTCGCGGCGCTTGCTTGCTGAGTCGTGCCGATGGCGAGCGACGTAAATCCTGCAATGGCGATCAGTCCGGTTAACAATGCTCTAGCTGCGAATTTCCTCATCATGTAAGTTAAGCCTCCCGAATGAACTGGTGGTATAGTGTCCGTTTTCTTCTGGATTTACTATACCACAGCCCATTCCACCTATAATTTTCCAAGGTGAAAGCCAAACTCCGCCGCACAAGGCGTTGAAGCGTTTTCTTAGAATATCGTTAGAAAATTCTCATTCAATCTTCTTTCGCGATCAACGGTATCTAATTAGCAGATCAATAGGGTACGCCCCGGCGTTGCGACCGTATAGCGCAAGCCCTCCTTCGGATGCGCGAAGCTCCAGCTTGAAGCTGCGCTTTCTATTCAGAGCGGCGGTAAACCGGCTTGGAATGATCGCTTTGCACAGGTAACCGTAAGATCCCGCATCGTCCAGCTTGTTCGGTACTTGTTGATAGTGCCACGACAATACGCCGCGGCTATCCGCCGGATCGTCCGGCAACGGGAACGTCGCGATGCGCACTCCGTCGACGAGAACTTCCACTTGCGATTCATGTCGCTCGTCATCGGTCATATAGTACGTATTCGGGTTCAGCTCCGTCTGATCCAAGTCGCCGTGCATGAAGTCGATATCCGTTCGGAATCCGCCCGCATCCCCTGTATTCCTCGCGAGTAACCGTTTGGCGCTTACTTCGAATACGATCTCGATCTCGGAGACGAGTTCGTGCTCATTTTGTTCCGGCAGCGCGATCTCGTACGCGAAGCTTCCGCCTTTGGCCCCGTTAATCTTATGCCCCTGTAAGGATGTCCACGAATAAGCGAAAGATTGCTTCTCATGTTCGCTCACGGGAATGGATAGCGTTCCGCCTGGCGCATCGCCGCCGCGCACGTCGAATGTCGTGAAATTGCGCGTGACGACATCCCCTTCGTCGTCCACCAATCGAACCGCGAGGATGGCGACAGCATCTTGTCCTGGCATCCGAACGGAGATCGGCGCGATCGGCGCCACGCCATATCCTTCCCAGGAGACGTCGAACGTACCTTCGGCAGCGACTTTTCGCATACCTAGGTCGTCGTGCCACAGCTCCCATTCTACTCGCAGCGTCCGCCCGTGATACCGATCGGAATAGCTCGACCGCAGCAATTCCACCGTTACCCCTTCGCCCGCTTCCACCGTCCGGCAAGGCGGCGCATCGATAACGACGAAATCCGGCGTATGCAAATCGCGCACGGACATTCCAGGCACGAACGCGTCATACCCGAATTGCTTATCCGAACCATCCAATCTGTAATAGCCGTTGAATTCGTTCGTCACGTCGCGAAATTCCGTGAAGATGAAGCCGCACATTTGGTCATGGCGACGGAATTCGTTCAGCATGTACCGATAATGCCAGGAAATATCGCTATCCCCCGCTCCTCCTTCGAATCCCCACACGTTGCCACACTCGCTGTTCATGAGAGGCGCGTCCGACTGCTTGTTGCCGTTAATATAGTTAAAGGTCGAGCCCGGGTACGTCTTGTCCGTCACTTCGATCAGATGATTGCGCACTTGCTCGTAACCGTTAATGTAAAAATGCCAAGTGTTAATGTCCGTCTCCACATGGTCCATGTTACAAGGCGAATTATCCTCGATAATCCTCGTCGGATCGAGTTCCTTGGCCCAGCGGTAACGCTCCCTTACCCACTCCTGCGTATCCGGCAAATACAGCTTCGCGCTCACCTTGTCTCCCGGGGTTCCCGATGGCTCGCTCTCCGTCTTCAATCCCCACGTCTCGTTGAACATGACCCATGAGATGATCGAAGGATGATTGTAATCGCGCGCGATGATCTCGTGCGCTTCGCTTTCGTAAGCCGTTCGCGCCGCTTCGTCCGGATTGCCCCAGAAGCAAGGCATATCCTCCATGACCATGATGCCGAGTTTATCCGCCCAATACAGCTTGCGCGGCTCCTCCGGCTTAATATGAATGCGGACGAAGTTCAATCCCAGTCTCTTCATGAGATAAATCTCGTCCTGCATCGCTTCGTCCGATGGGTACGTGAAATAACCTTCGGCGTTATACGATTGGTCGAGCGTCCCGTTCAAGTAGACCGGCTTGCCGTTCAACGTCAGCCAACGATAGTTTCGTTCGCCGAACTTCGCCGTACCGACCTCGCGAATGCCAAAGTAAGTGCGCACCGTATCCGTGCCGAAGTCGCCCGAGAGCCGTACTTCCCCTTCGTATAACGCCGGTGATTCCGGACTCCAAAGCCTTGGCTCGGCGACGATGAAGGACGTCTTAATCGTATTGTCTCCGGCCTCCAGCATCAGATCGAGCTCATGTCTGGCTTCGTCGCCATGGCCGAACCGTAGGCTAAGCTTCGCGGCCCCCATTGTTCCGGCAACGATCGTCGCGCTAACTTCAACCCTTCCGTCGATCGCCGTCATGAACCTCGCTTCCCTCACATACGACTGCGGTCTCGCTTCCAACCACACGGGCTGCCAAATCCCCCGGATTTCGCCGTACCCTTGCTTGCCCCTCGCCTGATGGTTCAAATCGTAATCTTCCGCCCGCACGACGATTAAGTTAGGCGCGTCTAGCCGCCACACGTCCGTCACGTCGAATTCGAACGCACTATAGCCGCCCTCGTGCTTGCCTGCATAGACCTCATTGACCCATACGTCGCAACGGTAATCGACCGCCCCGAATCGCAACGCGACTCGCGATCCCGCTTCCGACGGCCTCCACGATACTTCGCGGCGATACCAACCGATCCCCTTCTCGTTCGATCCGATGCCGGACAGCGGATTCGCCCATGAGAACGGCACCACAATGCTCTTAGCGTAAACTTCGCTTGCTTCCTGGCATTGCCACTCTTGTTCTAAGCCTTCTTGGCGCGTATCGAACGCGAACGCCCAGCTGCCGTTCAAATTGAGCCAATCGGCGCGTTGCCAGTCGGGACGTGGATACTCGGGACGAGGAATATCCGTATAGGAGCGAATCGTTGCTTGCTGGACCATGAAGGAACACGACCTTTCCATTAAAATGGTATGATTTCCCTCATCTTAGCACTAACATAACGATTTAGCAATGTACATTATGATTTTACAATATAACTGTTTCGTTATACACTAATAATATAGACGCATTGGAAAAGAGTGGACTTTATGAGCGAGGTTAAGCAAGAGGTCATTCGATATCCCGCAAGCCGCATCGTCGACGTGGCGAAAGCATTGTCCGGCGACGTGCGCGTACGCATTCTCGAGGCGCTGGGCGATCGTCCGATGAGCGTTAGCCAGCTCGCGGAAGCGCTCGGTGTCGCGCAGCCGACCATCTCTATCAACGTGCAAATGCTTGAGCAAGCCGATATCGTCGTCTCCAGCCAAGGGGCGAACCGGGAAAAAATCTGTTCCGTCACGACGCGTTCCATTCTGCTCGAGTTGCCCGCCAAACCAGGCGACGGGCTGAACCGAACCGAGGAAATCCAAATGCCGATCGGCATGTATTCGCAATGTTCCGTGCAACCCACGTGCGGTCTCGCTAATCGAGACGGCGCGATTATCGGTTCATCGGACGACCCGCGCGCCTTCTATATGCCGGAACGAGTCGATGCCTCCCTGCTCTGGTTTTCCGATGCCGGTTTCGTCGAATATCTGTTTCCGAATCCGTTGCCGCCGGGCGTCGAACTGGACGAGCTTCGCCTGACGGCCGAGATTTGCTCCGAAGCGCCTAGCTTTCGCACCGAATGGCCTTCGGACGTTACGGTTACGATTAACGGACTGCCTGTAGGCACGTGGACGAGCCCGGGGGACTTCGGCGACCGCAAAGGGAAGCTCACTCCCGAACGCTGGAAGAGCGGCACGGAATACGGACAGCTGACGCAGTGGTCCGTAACCGCCGAAGGCAGCAGCGTGAACGGAGCACCCGCTTCGGACACCATGCTCTCGGCATTATCTCTCGCCTACAACAAGCCGATCGTCGTTCGCTTCGAAGTGCGCGAGAATGCCGCCAATAGGCGCGGCTTGAATTTGTTCGGCGCTAGCTTCGGCGATCATCCGACGGACATCGTTCTGTCGTTCATTCGCCGGATGCAGCAGTAGTCCTGGGGCAATCGGACAATATAGCGCATCATTATGCCAATCGAGCCCCTAACGTTCAGTTGGATAACTGTGATAATCTCGGGTTATTACTTCACTCCCGATACGAAGGAAGGCAATCGATTATGGCAACCGCCTCATACCTGTCCGTCAGCACTTGGAGCTTGCACCGTCTGCTCGGTCCTCTCCGCTGGACGGCGTGGAATGCCGATACCGGCGCGCACGAGACGCATATCGATGAACAACCTCAGGCGCATAGCCTGCTCGAACTGCCCCCGGAAGCCGCACGGCGCGGTTACGCGGCGATCGAGGTATGCCACTTTCACTTCCCGCGGACGGATGCCGCTTATTTGTCCGAGCTTCGCGCGGCATTTTCCGCCGCCGGCGTCCGCTTCGATACGCTGTTGCTCGATTACGGCGATCTGACGTCCGCCGACGAACGACGCCGCGCCGCGGATCTTGGCTTCGTGCGCCGCTGGATCGACGTCGCGTCACAATGCGGCGCTCGGCAAATCCGCGTCGTCGCGGGCGAAGCGCCGCCTACGGACGAAGCGGCCATCTCCCGATCCGCCGCCGCGCTCGCCGAGCTGGCCGAATACTCCGCATCCCGGCAAGTGCGCGTCATCACCGAGAACTTCAAGTCTCTCACCTCCACTGCCTCCAGCTGCCTCAAGCTACTCGCGCAAGCCGGTGAAGCCGTCGGCATGATCACGGACTTCGGCAACTTCCATGGCGACGCCAAATACGCCGAGCTGGCCGCCATCGCGCCGCGCAGCGTATCCGTGCATGCCAAAGCGGCCTACGACGACGCAGGCTTGCCGGACGAACCCGAGTTCGTCCGTTGCCTGGAAGCCGTTAAGGCCGCCCGCTATGAAGGTGCATATGTGCTTATTTACGACGGGCCAGGCGACATGTGGGAAGGACTCGAACGCATCAAGCGCCTCGTCTTGCCGTACATCAACTAAGCCGCAAAAGCCACCGTTTCCAACCTAAGCCGTGTAAATTTCTTTAATAACTTCTTCGATCGGAATGTTCCGAATGTTAATGTCCTGAACCGGCAGACGGCCGAGCAGCTCGTACACGAACTGCCGCAAATCCTGCTCGTTCAAGTCGATTTCAAGCGTCGCCGACATATCGTCGATGGCGAGCAACGTGTAATCGCTTAGCGACTCCCTGCTCATCGCGTCCTGGAACTGGATGTCGATGAGTTTTTTTTGCGAAAAATACCGGTTCAGGTTGCCCATCGTGTCGTTGTACACGACGACCCCTTTGTTGATGATCGTCACGTTCTCGCACAAATTTTCCAGATCGGTCAGGTCGTGCGTCGTCAGGATGAACGTCGTCTGCAAATCTTGGTTCACTTGCTTGATGAACTTCCGGATATTTTCCTTCGAAATGATGTCGAGACCGATCGTCGGTTCGTCGAGGAACACGAGCGGCGGCTCGTGCAGCATCGCGCAGACGAATTCGCACTTCATCCTTTCCCCGAGCGACAGTTGCCTAACGGGCTTATGAATGACGTCCTGAATGGCCAGCATTTCTTTAAAATAATCCAACAGCTCGGAGTAGCGCTGCCTCGATACTTTGTACATGTCGCGGTTAAGCGCGAACGTGTCGATCGCCGGCAAATCCCACCACAGCTGCGATTTTTGGCCGAACACGACGCCCAAGTGCTTCACGAATTTTTGCCGCTCGAGCCAAGGCGTGTATCCCATAACCTTGACTTCGCCCGCTTCCGGATGCAGGATGCCCGACAAAATCTTGATCGTCGTCGACTTGCCCGCGCCGTTCGGCCCGATCAGCCCGCGAATTTCACCTTTGGCGATCTTCAGATCGATGCCGTTCACGCCGGTGACGATTTCGTGCTTGCGGTTGAACAGCGACTTGACCGCCGCCCCGAAGCCTTCGTCCCGCTTCGACACTTTAAAACTCTTCGTTAATCCTTGTACGTCGATAATATATTCGCTCATCGCTCAACCACCCGCGCTCGTATATTTGTGCAAGCTGCGATTCCATAACCACAGACTAAAAAGAAAGACAACAACGCAACCGATGATCGACGTGTAAGCGCCCGAATCGACCCGGTCGAGCAATATTTGAGCCGGCATGTACGCCCAGATCGCGAACGGGAACACGGTCAGGAACACTTGGCCGAGCATCTTCGGATAGATGTTGATCGGGTAGTCGCCGAAGCCGAGAATACGGTCCGCCAGCTCCGGGATGCGCCCGACTTGGACGAGCATAATGATGAGCGTGCAGATGAGCGTCGTAACCGCCATATAGAAGATAATGCTACTGACCATCATGAGCAGGAAAAGAGTGATCTGCCATACGCTCGGCACGAGGTTCAATTTCGCTAGCGCATAGCCGGTAAGCGCGCAGCCCGATAGCGTCGCCCCGATCCCCTTCAGATTAAATCCGCTGCACAATAGCACCCCAAGAGGCGGAAACGGCTTGACGAGCAGCCGGTCGAAATCGCCTTTTCTCACTAAGCCTAACGCCACGTTCCTCACTTCCCCGAACATCAGGTCCTTCAAGCCGAGCCAGAACAGCAGCAAGCCTTGGAACAGCATAATTTGGTGGAGGTCCCAACCGGGGTACCCTCTCGTCTGCGTAAAAAAAATATATTGCAGGAAAGGCGCCGTCCCGGAAAATAAAATCGACGTTATAAGTCCCGTAAAGAAGTCAAAACGGTAAGCCATCGCCCGGGACACCCCGAGCTTCACGTTCCACGAGTATAAACGCAGCAATCCGCTAACGTGATCCATTCTCCATCACCCTCCCGCCGCGCAAAACTTCCGAATCGCCAGCTTCCAGAGGAAGTGGCACGCAAGGAATCCCGCCGTAATCCAGCCGAGCTGTCCGAGCACGATCATGCCCCAGTCGTACAACGTGCTGACGCTGTCCTTGTTCAAGAACAACTGAATCGGATAGTAGAAAATGTACTTGAACGGCAACACGTCGCATATCCTTTGCAGCCACTGCGGGTAGAAATCGAGCGGAATAAGGCCGCCCCCCAGCAGGTTCATGGAGATGTACACGAGCTCGTTCAAGCCTGAATTGCTTTTTACGACGAATGCCGTCATCCCGATCAAATAGTTAATCAAGAAGAACAGGCAGAACGATAAGATGCTCACCGACACGAACTTGAGCAGCGATAACGCGGTCAGAAAATCCGGCGGATAGATGAGGCTGTAGATGATGAGGTCCGGAATGAACTCCAGCAATATCCCCGTCATCCGAAGCGCGACCGCAGCCGACAATTCGTACCAGAAAATGTTGATCGGCTTCAGCAGATGGATGCTGAGATCCCCGGTAAGGATATAGTCCGAAATTCTCCGCTCCGCGAAATTCCAGATGAAGATCCATACGAACGTCGTGCTCGCCGTGTACCAGATCATCTCCGTCAGCGTGTAGCCTTTGATTTGCTCTGCGCCGTTGTGCGCGAAAATACTCCGGTACAAGAAGATATTGACCATCAGAATAAACGGGTGAATGATAATCGAGATCATGAAGCTATTGCGATATTGCAGCATCAATTTCACATTCGTCTGAATGGCCTTTAGGAAATACATGGGCGTCCCTCCCAAAAGCGTAATGGATGAAGTATAGAACAAATGTTTGCCTAAAAATAGGTGCATTTTTACTTTTATAGGGAGTTTTATTCCCATTTAGAGGAAAGTAATTCTAGACATTGACATGGGGAACAGACAAATGCTATTATCTTTTTCCTTTCTGTTCCAAGAACACGATCCCCTAAGGAGGTTTGGAATGATCACCGTCAGCGGCATTAACAAGTCGTTCAAGGTGGCGAAGCGGACCGCTGGAGTCGGAAGCGCGTTCAAGTCGCTCTTCCGACGCGAGTATACCGAAGTCGCCGCCCTGAACGACATCACCTTCTCGATCCCGCAAGGCGAAATCGTCGGCTATATCGGGCCGAACGGCGCCGGCAAGTCGACGACGATCAAGGTGATGAGCGGCATCCTGGTCCCCGACAGCGGCATCTGCACCATTATGGGTTACACGCCCTGGCTCGATCGCGTGAAATACGTGAAGCATATCGGGGTTGTTTTCGGACAGCGTTCGCAACTATGGTGGGACGTTCCGGTCATCGATTCGTTCGAGCTATTGCGCGATATTTACGACGTACCCGAGGCGGAATACCGCAGTAACGTCGCTCTATTGACAGAGACGCTGGATCTGGGAGCGTTGCTGGGCACGCCGGTAAGACAGCTCAGCCTCGGTCAGCGCATGCGGTGCGAGCTGGCGGCATCGCTCCTGCATAGCCCTCGCATTTTGTTTCTCGACGAACCTACGATCGGTCTCGACGCCGTATCGAAGCTGGCCGTGCGCGAATTCATTAAAGTCATCAACAAGGAACGAGGCGTTACCGTCATTCTGACGACGCACGACATGAACGATATCGAAGCGTTAGCCCAGCGCATCCTGCTCATCGGCAAAGGACGTTTGCTTTACGACGGCGGCGTCGAAGAGCTGCGAGGGCGGTTCGCGCCTGATTCGGGCAGCGTTCGGAGCGGCGTGGCTGAGGTAGAGCAAGCACCTGCCTCCGCGACTTCGATCGAAGAAGTTATCGTGCAAATGTACAAGGAGTACCAAATCACATGAAGGCCTACGCTTCCATCTTCAAGCTCCGGTTGGCGAACGGCCTGCAATACCGTACGGCGGCGCTCGCCGGCATCGCCACTCAGTTGTTCTTCGGACTCGTCTTCATTATGATCGTCGTCGCGTTCTATCGGCATAGCGCGGTCGAACAGCCGATCAGCCTCTCCCAGCTCGCCGCCTACATTTGGCTGCAGCAAGCCTTTCTCTCGTTCATCATGCTCTGGTTCAGGGACAACGAGCTTTTCCAGCTCATCACGACAGGCAACATCGCTTACGAGCTATGCCGACCAACCGGCATATACGGCTTCTGGTATGCCAAGCTGCTCGCGCAACGATTAGCCAGCGCTATTCTGCGCTGCATCCCTGTTATCTTCATCGCTTTGTTGCTCCCCGCGCCTTACCGATTGACGCTTCCGCCTCATCCGATCAACTTAATTCTCTTCTTCGTTACGCTAGCGCTCGGCTTGTTCATTCTCGTCGCCATCTCCATGTTCATCTACATCATGACGTTCGTAACGATGTCCCCGACTGGATCGTTGCTTATGTTCAGCGTGCTGGGCGAGTTTTTCGCCGGGTTGACGGTACCGATCCCGTTGATGCCAGATTGGCTGAAAACGATCGTGTACGCGTTGCCGTTCCGATGGTCCGCAGACTTTCCGTTTCGCGTTTACTCGGGGCACATCTCCGCGAATGAAGCGCTGGCGGGCATTCCGCTGCAGTTGCTGTGGCTGGCCGCGCTTGTTGCGCTCGGCATGTATACGATGCGAGGCGCGCTGCAGCGAGTCGTCGTGCAAGGAGGTTGATCCGGATGCGATTATTCGGCAAATACTTAAGCATTCTGTTCCGGTCTCAGATGCAATATCGGACTTCGTTCCTGCTCATGTCGTTCGGGCAATTTTTCATTCCGTTAACCGTGTTCGCGGGGTTGTACTTCCTGTTCGAGCGGTTCGGCCAGCTCGAGGGGTGGACTTTCTACGAGGTGGCGCTCGTCTTCGCCGTTATTCATATGTCGTTCTCGATCAGCGAATGCCTGTCGCGGGGGTTCGACACGTTCTCTTCGCTCGTCGTGAGCGGGGATTTCGATAGACTGCTCGTTCGCCCGCGCAGCACGGTGCTGCAGGTGCTGGGCTCCAAGTTCGAGTTCACTCGTATCGGGAGACTGCTGCAAAGCTTACTCGTGCTCGGTTGGGCGCTTAGCGGGTTATCGGTGGAATGGACTCTGTGGAAGGTGATCGTGCTGTTGCTTATGATCGCGAGCGGCACGATGATCTTCGCCGGCATCTTCATCATCATGGCGGCGCTATGCTTCTGGACGATTCAAGGTCTCGAAGTCGCCAACGTGTTCACCGACGGAGGACGGGAGATGTCGCAGTATCCGTTGTCAATCTATCAGAAGTGGGTGACGCGGTTCTTCACGTTCGTCATCCCGTTCGGTTGCGTGAACTACTTGCCGCTCATGTATATTCTCGATCGGCCGGACTTGGGGGGCGGCGGGGTTGGTGTGGTCGGTGGGGTTGGTGTGGTCGGTGGGGTTGGCGCGGTCGGTGCGGTCGGTACGGTTGGCGGCGTTCCGTTCGCCTACTCGCTCGCTCCTCTTGCCGGATTCGCGTTCATCGTGCCTTGTCTGCTCGTCTGGCGGTTCGGCGTTCGGCATTATCGTTCGACGGGGTCGTGAGGGAATGGAATGGTCGCCAATCTGCAATCAAATCGTAATATTGCCTTCATGTTCTCTTCATGTACGCAGACTATAGTAGAGACATGACCCCCTTTGAAATATAAACCTTGAGGCTGGCGGCCGACGTGGCGCCGGCCTCCTTTTTTTGTTCCGGCATGTGAACCTCACCACTTTCCTCCCCTACGTGACCGGTCGAGCCTCATCGCCTCCCTTTGTCGAGCCTCATCTCCTCCTCTATCGTATCTCATCGCCTCTCTCTGTCGAGCCTCAAATGTATTTCATACAACTATTTTCTGCGAATCCCATTTGCTGCGTCGTGCTAGTTGCATTCCGTACATCTAATTCGATGTATTCCCTCCATTTAGCCCTTTTTCCCGAAATCTAAGTGTAGGAAATGCATCCAGCTCCCCGCCAATGCGCAAGAACCGTAAAAGTAACTGTATGTAATGCAATTAGAAAAAAGTGGACAGCCCTTATGTGAACCTTAGATAATAACTGCATAAGGGAGAGTCTACCACAATGGAACGAAAAATCATTTTTAATCATACCAAGGAGAACATCAAGATGAAGAAACTTACGACGATTATGATCGCAATTATTATTATGATTATGATTACAGCTTTGCCGTTTAATAAGGCTAATGCTGAGACTGACCCTAGCTTTAAGGATATTGAGAAGCATTGGGCTAAGGATTCGATCATCGAGGCCGCTAAGAAGGGTTATGTGGCTGGGTATCCCGGTGGTACGTTCCGTCCTGATAATCGCGTCAATGTGGATGAGTTCATTACTATGATGATTCGTTCCCTGACCGCTAAACAGCCGAATGGTAAGGTTACTTGGTCTTTTGAGTATTTTGATAAGCTTAGCTACCCTATGCAGTCTAGCTTGGTGGAGACTACTCCCTATTTCGATCCTAATAATGTTAAGTCGAGTACAAATTACTGGGCTGACCCTTACCTTGACCAGGCTCAGCGTATGTCATTCTTCAAGCGTGTAGACTCAGCTTGGGGTGGCAAGTACAATGTTCCGCTTACTCGAGAGAAGGCTGCTTATCTCGTTATGGGTCTGCTTGCTTGGTCTGAGCACCACGAGAATGAGATGCTCGCCGATCTTGCTTGGAACGACATCAAGGACAAAGCCGACGTCGTCTACACGAACCAAGTAATCGAAGCTTACATCAAAGGCATCGTCAGCGGATACCCGAACAAGACTTTCCGCCCTAAGGGATACATCACCCGTGCCGAGGCCGTGGCTCTGATCGGACGCATCGTCGACAATTCCAAGCGCACGCCGCACATCCCTGACCTGACAGGCAAGAACTACACTTCGATCGATATGCCGAACGGAGACACGAAGTACTACGTTTTTCCGAATGCTGAGTTCAATAAGCTTTTTGATGCGCTTGATAAAGTGAATGGAACGGCGCCTGCTTCTAGCTACGTTGAAGATGCTCGCGTCATGAAGACTTATTACAATTCCAAGGAAGATTATGATAAGATGACCTATGAAAATTATCGGGGCATCTATGATTTTCAACCTGTTGTTATGAATGTTGGACTTGGAACTTCCGACATTGATTTCGGCATTAGCATTGATACAAAATATAGCCTTGCCGGGTATGAAAAGATCTACGACACATTCGTGAACATGATGTTCGAGTCTAAGGCCGATCAGTTCAATAAGATCTTTATGCAGAAGCTTAAGGATCGCAAGAACGGAACTTTCAAACGGGTTCAACTAGTTATTAATAACCGCGATGTTGACATTACAACGGTTGGTTATAACGGAATCGCGGCATATATTTCAACTAAACTTTTGAAAACAAAGTGACGATGCGGGCTTTTCGAGATATGATAAGTGAAACGAGACGAAGAACGTCCCTACCGGATGGCTTGCCTATATGGCGGCCATAGGCGAGGGGCGTTTTTTGTTTTTCTAATCAACGGAGGTGCGCGGATGAACTTCGAGCAAGCATACGAATCGTACATGAATAAACACATAAGTCTTAGAACAGGCGAGCGCAAAGGGAGACTACTCACGAGGAAACTGCATGCCGAGAAATTGTTTCTCGGTAACGTATGGTGGCCAATCAAAGGAAACTTGGACTTCCTGCATCCCGAATACGAGATCTCGGATTGGAGAGGCCGGCCTTATTTTATCGATAATGCTTACGCGCAACCCGGTTCCCCGATCATTCTGTGGGAAATCAAAGGGTTCGGCACGCATATCCGCGAGATGGACCGCCAAGGATTCTCCAACGAGTTGAATAGGGAATTTTACCTTCAAGGCATCGGCTACCGTCTCGTCTCGCTCGCGTACGACGACGTCGCCGAACGGCCGGAGCTAGTCATCAGCTTACTCAAGTTGTTCCTCAGCCAATTCCAACCGCACACGATGCCCGGCAAACTAGCGCCGCTTGCGGAGAAAGAAATTATCAGGCTTGCCCTTCGCTTGGCGCGGCCGTTCCGTCCCGTGGACGTCTCACGCCATTTAGATCTCAACTATCGTACGACGATGAAGCACCTCAACAACCTGCTCGCCAAAAAGTGGATCAAACCCGTGTCATCCGGTGCAGGCGAGAGGGTTGTCTACTATACGCTTGCCCACGGCGCCACCTTCTACTTGGACTAATTGCATCACATACAACTAGATTCGCTCGGAAGCCCGGGTTCGGCACGCTAGTTGCATAGCATACAACTAGATTCGCGAAATAAGCGGTTTCGAGCCTTTTGTGCCTAACTACGTGCCCGAAATGCAACTAGTTTTCCGAAATGGCGGAAACCCGGGTGATTAGTTGTACGAAATGCAACTAGGGTGCTCGAATGGGAGGCCGGTGATAAGCTGGTGCTCGAATGGGAGGCCGGTGATAAGCTGGTGCTCGAATGGGAGGCCGGTGATAAGCTGGTGCTCGAATGGGAGGCTTGTGATGAGTTGGCACTCAGGTTGGAAGCTAGTTGTACGAAACGCAATATGCGGGAGCGGGACAGGAGTGCGCGGCGGTAGCGCATGAACTGAAACGCACGAGCAAAAGCGACCGATCATCCGACCAAGCGCTCCCCCTGTTAGGCAGCGTGAGCGGAACAAAGGTTTTCGTCAGAAACAAAGGATCAAACTCCGGATACGATCACTGGCGTTCATGCCATGACAATCGTACCCTAAGGGAAATAAAACAAGATACTTAGCACTAGAGTAAAGGGCTGAGATTATCAGCCCCTCCTCATCAAACCGTACGTGAGGTTTTCCCTCA